>JBBUEH010000012.1:0-16722 GCA_038078255.1 Patescibacteria group bacterium | reverse complement strand
ACCCCACGGCCTCCCACGTGACAGGCGGGTGCTCTACCGTTGAGCTACAGCCGCAACTTATCTATTATACATAAAATCGTATAATTTCAAAGCTGATTTAACTTTTGGTGTCGGCACCAGGAGTTGCACCTGGGACCTGCACTTTATGAGTGTGCCGCTCTAACTACCTGAGCTATGCCGACAATTGAGTAAATATAGCAGAAAAATAGAAAAAACAGAAGTAATCATATCTTTGCAATATGCTCTATAGCCCCTAAAATCTTATTTCTTAAAGCCGTTCCTTTTCTTACCTTAACCCTTAAAATACCTTTATATTTTTCTATATCTTCATGAGAAGCTTTTTTAAGATTTGTCTTTATGAAAGTAGTTTTTGAGAATTGTTCATTTTTAATATTTAAGAAATTTATCCAGAAAAATTTAACTTTCTTTTCTTCTTTCCTAAAGAATTCATTTAGAGTAAGCCGAAATATAAGAGAGTCTTTTTCCACACCCCACAATTTTAGCCATTTAAAATAAAAACGTATCATATACGGATTGCTATTTGTAAATCCAAGCTCACCATTTTCATATTTATAACCTTCTCCCCAATATAAGCCGAGACCAATCATTAATATATCTCTGTTTGACAATTCGCCGACCAACTTAGCACCTTCTTGTTTTTGTAAAATATTTCTTGTTATTCTTTCCTTTCGTTTAGATTCGGAATATTTTAATAGACCTCTCATAGATTTCACCTTTCCTTTTGTTTTTATTTTCCTTATTGCAAACTCTGAAAGAACTATATCTTTACACCAAAAACTAAGAGTTGATTTTGTAACAGCCAATTTTTTGGAAATATCACCCAGGCTTATCCCCGTCTTTCTCATCCTTTGAGCCGTCGATTTTATGTGTGGATAGTACATAAGGTATATTATATACCATAGTAGATACAAAAACAACTTGCAAATATTTATAATCTAATATAGAATACAGAACATAGCGGGATAGAGAAGAGGCATCTCGCAAGGCTCAGCGGTTTTATATGGGCCCCCTCTTAGGAAACTTTGAGGTGTGCATTCATCAAATTCGGAGAAATCCTCTCTACTAAACAGTAGAAAGACAATTCCGAGCTAAGTTCTTCGATCTAGGTTGAAGATAAATGTGTAGAGACTAGATGATGAACTCCTTAATTTAATTTTTTAAAAAAGGAGATGGTATAGTCCAGACCACAAACATTCTTGGTAGTGAAAACTATAGTGGTAAAGCATAACCTTGAGACGGCCGTTCGATTCGGCCTCCCGCAACAATTTACTTCCCTCTCCTTTACAAGGAGAGGGCTAGGGTGAGGTCAAATAAATCCAAACTCTCTAAAAATTAGCTCATATAAAGCGATAACTCTTTTCGCTTCGTGTTGGGAAAGTTCGTAGGCTACACCTTCGTGAGCTATTCTATTTCTGACAGTATGCACTTCCCAAGCAGTGGTTAAACTGCGAAAGTTGCCTTGATTTGCGCCTTTTAATTTTTCCCCTAAAGTTTCACCTTTAAATCCGAGCTGAGTCATTAAATCATCAAGCATTGAATCAGCTTCTATCACTGCCAGTTTCCAATCTCCATTATTTTCAGAAAAAAGATAATTCAGAGTTGTTACCCAGCGAGGATTGCTCGAAATTTCTTCTCCGTGTTTTGCTCTCTTCTCTCTCTCCCTCTCTTTGTGCGCATATTCTGCAATTTCATGCTGAAGGTGGGCATGCTCTTTCTTTCTAATTTCAAACATGCGCACTCCGCAATATAAGATAAGGGTCATAAAAAATATCGTCAGAAAATATAAAATTCCACGATAAATATCTGCTACTTCGGAACCAACAGAAAGATCCGATAATCCACGGAAAAAAGAAACTATTTTAGTAAAAAGGTAATCTGGATTGAAAAATTTATTATCCAGAACCGAACCCTCAATCAGAGTATTGGATTTTTCAACCTGAGCCAGTAAGAATGACGATAATGTATCCATATGAAATAGTATACTACAAATTTTATTCTTTTTTTAGAGTCTCAAATTGCTTCCCCACTTCAAAAAGCAAATCCTCTCTGCCGTGTGGCGCCATGAATTGAATACCGAGTGGCAATTTTTTATTTTCTATCTCTGAAAAACCTGACGGTATTGACATAGCGGGCACGCCAATAATATTTGCTGTGATAGTAAAAATATCTGCCAAGTACATAGACAAGGGATTACTTTTAGCGCCAATTTTCCAAGCAATAAATGGTGCTGTGGGTGTTGCAATAAGATCAACATTTTCAAATGCTTTCGAAAATTCTTTTTTTAGCATATTTCTGATCATCTGCGCCTTGCCATAGTATGCGTCATAATACCCAGCTGATAAAACATATGTACCGAGCAGAATCCTCCGTCTGACTTCCTGGCCAAAACCAAATCCTCGAGCCTGCTTATAATCTTCTAATAAATTTTTACCACCCTTATGAAAACCATACCTCATTCCATCGAAACGGGATAAATTAGTTGATGCTTCAGCCGGCATAATAATGTAATAAACAGCTAGTGCCATGTCAATATTCTTTATTGAAATATCTTTTATTTTAAAACCAAATTTTTCTAATTTATCAATGGATTGTTTGAAATTTTCTTTCACTTCTTCGTTGATTCCTTCTCCGTTTACTAAATCCCAAGGAACTCCAAGAGTTAATTCTTTTTTGAAAGAAAGTTTTTTATATGTTGTGTCAGTAATAGTTGTACTGTCGAAAACATCCGACCCCAAAATAGCTTCATAAATAATTTGGGCATCTTCCACATTTTTTGCAATTGGCCCGATACAATCAAGCGATGAACCCATAGCGATCAAACCATATCTCGACACTCTCCCATATGTAGGTTTCATACCTACTATCCCACAAAAGGCGGCTGGCTCACGCACAGAGCCTCCAGTGTCAGAGCCCAATGCCCCTAAGGCAAGATTAGCAATCACAGTAGCCACCGATCCACCCGAAGATCCTCCAGCCACTCGAGACAAGTCATGTGGATTTTTTGTAACGCCAAAAGCTGAATTTTCCGTCGAGCCACCCATAGCAGAATCATCCATATTAGTCCTGCCTAAAAATACTGCGCCTTGTTTTTTTAATTTAGTAATTACTGTCGCATCATAAGAAGCCACATAATTTTCTAACATCTTTGACGCTGAAGAAGCTATCTGGCCTTTTATTAAAATATTATCTTTGATCGCTAACGGAATTCCAAGAAGTGGATATGATTCCCCTTTCGCAATTATTTCATCTGCCACCCTTGCCTGATCCAAGACATCATCAAAAACTTCAAGATACGCATTGAGCTCTTTATTCTTTTTCTCAATCTCAGCCAAATAAGCATTAGCTAAATCAACTGCTGAAAATTCTTTTGCATCTAAAAACTTTCTGGCTTTTTCTATTGTTAAATTTTCCAAATCAATCATAGAATCTTTTTTACTTTTAAAAATCCGTCCTGTGAATCTGGAAATTGTTTGACAATTAATTCTCGAGAAAATTCTCTTGGCGCTAGAACATCCTCACGCCAGACATTGTAAACCGTATCGTTAGACCGCACTTCGCCAACTTCTACTTCTTCTATTTGCTTCACATAGCCTAAAATGCTTTCCATATCGGCAAGCAAAGACTCCTTTTCTTCATTTGAAAGCTCCAATTTCGCTAATTCAGCTAAATCTTCTACATCTTTAATACTTAAACTCATATTGAGAGTATAGCAAAAACCAATAAAAAATTCTATTTCCCAATAAGGGCTTTGATTCGCTCTTCTACTGGCGGATGAGTGGTAAAAAAACTACTGATTTTTTTACCCACAGAAATTCCTTTAGGATCAGCAATATACAGATGCGCAATGGCACTAGACTGAGATAGCATTGGCAATTTATATAAGGAGATTTTTTTAAGTGCATTTGCAAGTCCTTCTGGGTAGCGTGTAAGTAAAGCGCCGGACGCATCAGCTAAGAATTCTCGTTTACGAGAGATGGCGAGCTGAATAAGTATGGCAAAAAGTGGCGCAAGAATTGATAATACAATTCCAACAATCATTATTATCCCATGTGCTTTATTGTCATTATCACGACTCCTACTAAAAAATAAATTACGCCTGAAAACATCTGCTAGTATCGTCACAAATCCAACGAGCACTACTATCACTGTCGACAAAAGCATATCTTTATTCCCGATATGCGAAAGTTCGTGCGCTATGACTCCCTCTAATTCATTTTTTTCTAAAATTTTCAAGAGTCCCGAAGTGGCGCACACGACTGCGTGATTTTTATCCCTACCTGTCGCAAAAGCATTCGGCGCAGGGTCTTCTACCACGAACACTCTCGGCATTGGAAGTCCGGCAGTTATGGCCAGATTCTCCACACTGGTGTATAGATCAAAATATTCTTCTCTCTTCGCTTCTTTCGCGCCGGCCAGCTTCAGCACTATTTTGTCTGAAAACCAATATGAAAAAACATTCATCAAAATACTAAAACCAAAAAAGAAATACAAAATACTCGGATTATTATAATAAACACTGACGAACCATCCAAATAAAATTATCACCACAAAAAACACAGTCATGAGTAGCCATGTCTTCGCCACATTTTGGGATTGATGAGTATAAAGTGTAGCCATCTTTCTATTCTATCACAATAGGAATTAGAACCGATTTATCGTACTGCCGCATGTCAGATGGATTATCATTATGAATCTCAAAGTACGCTGGACCTTTCGGCATGTCACTGAAATCTATATTTCCTTCAAAGTCTACCGGTCCCGCAGTCATCCAATCGATCGTGGCCATTGCATGACTTTTCTTTAAAACATTTTTATTTACATCCAAAACATTTATCAAAATATTCGCTTCAAAGAAATATGCGCCCTTGATGACTCCTCGATAAGAAACTATTCCGTGTAATTTTGAACCCGGCAAAATAGAAAAAGAAACAAGGTCGTCTTTGTTGCCAGAAATTTGTTCCTGCTCTTGGACAAAAGGAGCTAGATATGTCCCCTTATCTTTGAGCATTATTCTAAGAGCAATAACCATTAAAATAATAAGCACGAACAACAACACCGTATTTAATTTTGATCCAAAAAAATTGTCCATATCTTTAAAACTTCACTCCTACTGGATTTTGGGCAACATCGTTGTCTGCGAGATCGAAGAATTCTTTTTTAGAAAAGTTAAAAGCTCCAGCGAGAATATTCGAAGGAAAAGATTCAATTTTTATGTTCAAATCGCGAACATTCCCATTGTAAAATCTACGCGCAGCTTGAATTTTATTTTCTGTATCAGAAAGTTCGCTTTGCAAAGCCAAGAAATTTTGATTGGCCTTTAAGTCTGGATACGCTTCAGAAATGGCAAAAATAGATTTTAGCGCGCCAGTTAACATATTTTCAGCTTGCGCATGCTCGGCAGTGGGACCCTGAGCTCCCATTGCCATACTTCGCGCTTTAGTTACATTTTCAAAAGCGGAAGATTCATGCGTGGCGTAACCTTTTACCGTATTGACTAAATTCGGAATCAAATCATATCGGCGTTTTAATTGAACTTCAATATCCGCCCAAGCTTCTTCTGCTCTGTTTCGAAGAGAAATAAAACCATTATAAATAAATACTATCCACAAAACCAAAACCCCTAAAACTATTAATAAGTATTTCATATGTTTGTATTATAACACACTTTTCTTTTGCCACTCTTCCACCAAGACCAAGAGTGGCGAAGCTAGAAAAATTGAAGAATATGTACCGAAAAACATTCCAGCTGTTAGCATCAGGGCGAAATATTTTGTGGAAGCAGGACCAAAGAAGACAAGCGCCAAAAGCACCAAAATGACAGTCAGAGATGTGCTGATAGAGCGGACATAAGATTGATCTAGGCTCCGCCCCACTATTTCACTGAAATTTATATTCTTAGAGCTAGCTTGTTCTTTTAAATTTTCTCTAATCCGATCAAAAATAACAATCGTATCAGAAACAGAAAGTCCTAGAATGGTAAGTACCGCCACCACAAACAACGAATCTACTTCCACCCCATAAAAATGCGACAAGGTGGCAAAAATCCCAACAGGAATAAGAACATCATGCAAAAGCGTGACAATGGCTATCAGTCCGTAGCGCCAAGACGAAACTGGTTTGGAAACTTTTCGAAAAGCAAAAGCAATGAAACAAATAATTGCAAGCGAAACTAGAATGATCGCAACGATGGCCTTTCTAGTAAGTTCCCGCCCTACTGACGGCCCAATAGAATTAAAACTTTTTTCTTCTAGTGGACTCTTGCCATCTCGTGAAAGAGTTTTCAAAAGTAAACTATGCTCTTCGTCATTCAAGTCACGAGACTTCACAATATAACCAAGTTCATTGGTTGGTTGTAAAAGAATAGTACCAAAATTAAGTGCTTCAAGCTCTTTCTCTAAAATATCTTGGGCTGGTCGTTCTCCCGTATAAACAACCTCCGCAAGAGTGCCCCCTTTAAAATCGATGCCGATGTTGAGTCCAAATACAACAAGCGCAATAATAGACAAGGCAACTAGTCCTATTGAAACAAAGACGAATATTTTTTTGTATTTTACAATAAACATAATTTTTACCAGACAGTGCCTTAGACTCTGTACAGAGTCTAAGGCACTGTCTGGTTACTTGCTAATACCTGAACTGAATAAAAATCTGACGACCTTTCCTTCTCCAACAAATCTTAATGCTCCGAGGAAAATTCTAGTAATCGTGATGGCGCTAAACATGGAAACGATAACCCCCATTCCCAGGGTCAAGGCAAAGCCCTTGATCAAGGATGTTCCGAACCAAAAAAGGATCAAGGCAGTGATGAAATTAGAAATATTAGAATCCCGAATAGCTAGCCAAGCCCGAGAGAAACCACGAGAAACCGCATCCGCCACGGTGTGTCCTCCCCGCAATTCTTCTTTGACCCGTTCGAAAATAAGCACATTGGCATCCACTGCAATACCGATAGAAATAATAAATCCGGCGATTCCTGCGGCTGTCAAAGTTACGGGTAAAAGTTTAAAAAGCGATAAAATTATCACAATAAAAATACAAAGAGAAAGAACAGCAACCAATCCTGGCAAACGATACCAAAGAATTAAAAACAATGCCACCAATAAAAATCCCATGATGGCGGCCATGACTCCAGCCTGAAGCGCTTTGTCTCCAAGGGTGGCTCCGATAGTTTGAGTAGAAAGAAGCGTGATCGGTACCGGCAGAGCGCCAGAGTTTAGTCTGCCTACTAATGTTTTCGCTTCAGTAGGAGTAAAGCTTCCAGAGATCACTGCTTGACCGTTGGGAATTTCCTCTCGCACCACCGGAGCAGAAATAATTGCGCCATCTAAATAAATAGCCACGCTCTTGCCAATATTATCTTTCGTAATTTGAGAAAAAAGTTTAGTTCCCGTATCATCAAATTGTAAATTGACCGTAGGCTCACGAGTATTAGGATCAAATTCCAAAAGAGCTTTCTTTAAATATCTACCCGTCAGTTCTGTGGAAATAAATTGCTGATCTTGGAGCATTTTCTCATCAATTTTCCCATCCGGACCTAGTTTGATGGTTATCGGCTCGTCCTTAGACCTTTCAATTTTAAATTCTAGAAGCGGAGTTTGACCGATCATTTTTTTTGCTTCTTGCACATCAGTCACTCCAGGTAGATCCACTATTAACTGCTCGCCAGAGCCAGAAACAAAACTTCCCTTCTGCACTTGCACCACCGGCTCCGAAACTCCGAAAAGATTTACTCGGCGCTCGATAATGTCCCGTAGAGCATCCATCGAATCTGCTATCTGATCAGAAGGGACTCCACTCACATCCGCATTGTAGACCAAATGACTACCCCCAGAAAGGTCCAAACCAAGTCGAAACGGATGATTCTTTAAAAAAAACAATTCTGCATTAAAATCCTTATTCAATTTAGGTTCAGATTTAAAAACAAAAAAGCCTAGAGCTCCGCCCAAAACAATAAAAAATAAAGCTAGAAGTATCTTCTGTCGCATAAATATAAAGCCATCTTACACATTTTTTACAAAATATGCAACTAGAGCGCCAAGGGCAAAACCACCCAGAATATCAATGGGGAAATGAACGCCCGAGGTAATGCGAGCCAGACCAATAATCAGAGCAAAAAACATAAAAATATATCCAGCCTTTTTATGAAAGAAGAAAATAGAAAAAGCTAGAGCCATAAAAAAAGTTGCGTGACCTGATGGAAAAGCATAGCCCGTTTCAGAAATTAGTGAACGAACTTGAGGTAACACATCGAAAGGTCGAGATACACTGAATAAAAACTTTAACATGTAAGCCAGAATCCAAGCCAATATCCCGGCAAAAAATGCTCCCAGTATTTCTTTCTTTTTTTCTAGGAAAACCTGCAAAGTGCTGTCTGCTTTAAAAACTTCATGATGCACGAGCAAGAACACCCCCGCCAGAATAATCACAATGTAAGGAAAATAAACAGCAAGAAAAATAATCACTTGATCGAAAGTTTCAGACTGATGCGCTAAGCTATAAAAAAAGGAAAAAATTGCGTCATTCATCTAGTTTGTTTGTGGTCTCTGGGGGAATTAAATTATTTATCGGTAAAAAAATCTCTGACGCATTGTTTATACTCTTCGTTAAGTCGCATAGACATAGAACCTAGCTGTTGACGTTTCGTCTCTAACTCTCTTGATTCTGTGCCAGTGTAACCTATCCATGCTCCTTTGTATGCTAGATCCATTTGCTTCAATGCGTTTTCGATTGAGTTTCGAGCCATTTCAATTGCATTTTGCAAACTTTCTAATTTATTAGCATCAACATTTTTTACTGGTGCTCCTTCGTTCATATAATTTTAATTCCCTGCTGATTAACCGCAGGTATACATTATTACTTTTAATACTTATTAATTTTTTCGACGACTAAAATATTATACCAACAAAACTCTTAAACTCCAAACAAAGCCATAAGAAAGCCATAAGTCCGACTTATGGCTTTAATCTTCATCTTTATATTTAAGCCATATTAGTATCTCTTGATTGAAATCTTTTATATTAGTGAAGTACTTTGGAAAAACATCAAGGTCTAGAATCTTAAACTCTCTTCTTTCGTCACTAATATGATCTTTGTAACTACTCCATTTATAACTATCTATAAACTCCAATGTTTTTTTAACATTTTTTATACCCCTTTCTTTCCATTTGGAATCAATGAGTTTTATTGGATTTAAATGAATATAAGAAAAAAGATATTTAGTCTGATTATCACTTTTTATATGAACAGATTTAAATTTTGCTTCAAAAAGACCACCAGTGCGTCCATATTTTGCATTAAAATATTTAACATAGGCAGTTGCCAACTTTCTCATAAATTCTGAGATTCTGTTTTTTTCCACCTCCTTCCATAAGTCCGACTTATGGCTAGTAGTAATATAAATATGGAAATGATTTGGCATCAAGACCCATGCTCCGATAGAAACTATTATTTCTTCGCGATCAAAATCAAAAGCATCTATACCCTGTTTAATCACATCCTCCCTAAATGTAAAATTTTTATATGTATTACAACAATACAAACATTTTATGAAATAATCATAGTCTGCTTTATCTATAAAAATTTTCTGTTTACTATTTCCCCTATTATAAAGATGGTAATATTCTCCATCTACAAGTGGAACTTTTCTGTTTGACATACTTATACATTATATACTTTTTTATAGCCATAAGTAGCCATAAGTCCGACTTATGGCTATCTCAATTTCTTTGCTACGGTTAACACATTATTCAAAAGCATTGCTACCGTTACTGGACCGACTCCACCGGGCACGGGCGAGACAAAGCCTGCCACATCTTTGACAGATTCTAGATCCACATCACCAACAATTCCTGCACCCGATTCAGAAGTTCCAGCATCAATCAAAACCGCACCCGACTTTATCATCTCACCCGTAATATATTTCCCCTTACCCATCCCAGAGATTATAACATCAGCTGTCTTCAAAAGCTCTTCTTTATTTAATGTTTTACTTGTAATAACAATAGGATTTAATCCCCTAAGCTTCAATAACGCTGTGACGGGCTTACCCACCAACATTCCTTGACCTAGAACAATAATATTTTTGCCTGCCAAGTCTAAGTGAAGCGAATCAAAGAGTGCCATACACGCAAGTGCCGTAGGGAAACCTATTTCTGTGTTTCCATTATAAAATTGTTCGCTCGCCACAGTTCCCAGACAGTCCACATCAAGATGTGAATCTATGCTGTCCAGCACTGCCCTACGGTCAAGATACTCTGGCAATGGAAGCTGAACAATAATCCCGCACATGTGTGATACTTGATTTAAAATTTTTATTTCTTTGATCAACTCTTCAGTGGTAATAGAAATAGGAAAATTTGCGTTGTGGAATTTTATACCGACTGATTCTGCAGTTTTCTTTTTCATTCTAACATACTGCGTTGAAGATGGATCGTTCCCCACTAAAACATCGCAAAAAACCGGCTGAAAATTCAAAGAAGTAACTTCTTTTTTTACTTTCACTAAAATCTCCAGACTTAATTTTTTTCCGTCAACTATAGTCATAATTTTGTTTACAAAATTTTCCCGTAAATCTCCCTCTGCCAAGGGGGAGTGCCTGCAAGGGCGAGGGGGTCATTCTTTAGGCTCCCAGAAATTCATTGTTAATACCATCCCGATGGACTGACCTGGCATATTTTCTCATACTCATTAAAATTCCCAAGCCCGCAAATTCAGTAATGATGTGCGAACCGCCATAACTCATAAAGGGCAATGGAATACCCGTCACGGGCATCAGCCCCAAGTTCATGCCGATGTTTATGAAAATGTGACTCATAAAGAAAATAGCGATTCCCATCCCGAAAAATATTTCGAAATTATGCGCCCCTAAAATGGCAGAATAAAGAATCCTCCAAAGAACCAAACCGTAAAGCAAAAGGATTAAAATTGATCCGATGAAACCCCACTCTTCGGCATAAGCCGCAAAAACAAAGTCCGATTGGGGCTGGGGTAAAAATTTCAAGCGGGATTGAGTGCCAAAACCAAGACCTTTGCCAGTCACCTCGCCAGAACCAACTGCAATGGTGGACTGAAATGCATTGTAACCTGTTTTATGTATGTCGGCGAGCGGATTTATAAAATTAACAATCCGATCTTTTTGGTAGGGCGCAAAAACGAAAAACCAGAGAAAAACAAAAGCTAAAAGCAGGGAAATAAATACAGCGAATAAATGAGTTTTGGAAATCCCGGAAACAAGAATCATGCCCAGCCAAATTAGAAAGATAATCATCGCCGAACCGAAGTCCGGCTGGAGCAAGACCAAAACAAATGGTATCAACATGTAAAACAGCGAAATGAAAATATGTTTCGTATCTCTTATTTCTACATGGCGGCGAGAAAAGTATTTCGCCAAAATAAGCACTAAGACAAGTTTCATGATATCTGCCGGCTGAAAAGAAAAATAGCCGAAATTAAACCAACTTTGAGCGCCGTGGGAAACATATCCTAAAATAAAAAGTAACAGCAGAATAAAACAAACAAAAAGATAAAGAACAACCAACACATCCGTCCGTTTCAAAAAACGAAAATCCAAGAAAGAAAAAAGAAAGAAAATAGCCAGACCGATCAAGATCCAAATAATCTGTTTTTGGAAAAAGGGGCCACTCTCTTCAAGGGGCGCAAAACTTTTCATGGTAGCCAGTCCAGCCGCCACGATCGGAAGAATAAAAAAAACGAGTAGCCAGTCTATTCTTTTTAAAACATATTGAGTCACAATTTATATTTATTTTAATTTAACTGAAAAAATATTAAACGAAGGGATTATTTCTTGAGCCACGACCTGACCAGACAGAGGCTCGGGCCAAGTAAAATTAACCTCTCTCCCCTCTTCTGCCCGAAGATTTTCGACAAAAGTGCGACTAGCGGAGAGCGCATTGCCACCAGCATCGTACAAAATAGCCACGATGTCCATCTCTGGAATAATGAAAAAAGAATTGTTTTTTACTGTGGCAGACAGAACTGGATTCGTCTTCTCCTCCGCCAGAATAATATTGGAAACAGAAATTTTTAATTGATCGAGTTTCTCTTGGGGAACTTGGATCCACTGCGGTACTTGGGTGAATTCGAACGAAGTATAAACAGGAATAGAATATCCCACATCTATACCCGGTTCAAAAATAGCGAAGTTCCCCGACGGCGGAATGAACGAAGATCCTTCTCGTTTCCCAATATAAAGATTGTTGGCATCAGCAAAACGAAATCGATAATTTATTTTTTGCACTATAGCATTTTTATTATGATTGACCAGGTACGCCACAGCATTATAGCGCCCCGGCACCACCCGGAAAGATCGAGCCCAAAGCACTGAAACATCTTCCACTTGAGACAGACAGACCAGAAGACAAGCTCCTCCACAATCCACTCCCGCCTCGTCGCCATTTTGCTCATGATCGCTACAGGTTGACACCTGATTCAAATAGGGTTGAATTACTAAAAATCCAAACACAGAAAAAAAAGCAACAAGAATAGCGAGATAAGAAATCTGCCTTTTAAAAGCCCAGGTCATAAGGGTATTGTAACATTAAAAATTAAAAAATAACATAAAAAAAATAGCAATGTTATTGCTATAAATAAGGGATACCTGCGGTTCGTTAAGCGAACCGCAGGTTCCCCGGCTAGAGCCAGATTGCAACGATGACAAAAAGAGTGGCGGCAATGTACAACCAAACCCCGCCATTTCCATCATCATCATCCAAAAACTTTTTTTTGAACTTTAGAACCTTGAGCATGGGGAGGTATGCTCCTTTCTACTTAACATTATATCACATCCAATCTCAAAAAGCAAGCAAAACCATGAAAAACCTTATAAAATAAGATTATATTTAGATTATATTTACAAACAAAGCCCGGATTGTAAAAACAATCTCGGGCAAAAAAAACAGATAAGAACTTTATCAGGGGAAGGAGGACGCAACTCATGGAAGCTCCTGGGCAGGAACTCGACATGAGCTTCCCAGGACCTGACGCCTCCTTCCCACATATAATTGTATACTCTTGAATTTTTTAATCAAGTATCGAAAAGTTCAAAACAGCTTGTTAAAAACTATATATTCCCCTTCTCCTATTACTTCCATTTTTCCATCTACCATTTTAATGGCCATTTGATCATCTATCCCATAAATAGTTTGAGGAATTTCTTGGGCAATTTTTTTTAAAACTTCTTTGCTACTTTGTGGATGCTTAGTGGCATTTAAATGTGGACGAATATAAAAATCGATAAATCCCAATCCTTCCTTTGCTTCATATCCAAATTTTTCTTTATACCAGAGTGTTTTTTCTTTATTACTAAGTGCTAGGGTTGGAGATGCAACAACACTACCTGCGCTAACTCCAACATACACTCTAGTTTTTAAAAGTTCTGGTAATAATTCTTTCAAACCTGACTCTTCTAACCACCGCATTAAATGCTGGGATGTTCCACCCGAGAAAAATAAAACATCTGCTCCTTCCAGTCGTGGCTGCCAATTCCACCTCGGCAACGCTGAAATATCCACAATATCTATCATTTTGTATTTTTGCTCTTTGAGCTGGTAAAGATTATCAATAAACCAGCTTTTGTCATTTTCGGTTGGGTTCATTGCAGTAGGGATAAATGCAATATTTATCTCACTTGCTGATTTACCCGCCAATTCAATCAACGCTTTTGCGATTGTTGGATTCGTTATTCCGCCAGATGTAAGAAGAAGTTTCATAGTATTGATTATAGTTAAATTTTATTAAGAATAGACCTTAGTTTGTCATTTGCATAAATTCTTTGCTTTATTTGTATTCCTCTATCATTTATAATCCTCTTTTCCGCAAGTTTATTTAAATACCTAACACATGTGGGTCTAGGTATGCCAGTCATCTTGCTTAAAATTGGTGCTGTAATATAAGGTCGAGAAAATGTAGCTTCTAGCGCTTTAATTAGGCCTAGTCCCGCAGTCTCTGTTTCAATCTTCGCTTTACTCCTTTTGAATAGTTCATCTATTTTAGTGGAAAGTTTTAAGGATACTTTTGCTTGCTCTTCTAAACCCTTAAGAAAGAAGAGCATCCAAGAACGCCAATCTTGTTTCTTGTCTACCTTAGAAAGAGCACTCATGTAATATCTTTTATGTTTTTCAAAATAGCCACTTGGATATAGTATTGGTATTTCTAAAAGTTCTCTTTTAATTAAATAAAGTGTAATTAATAAACGCCCAACTCTTCCATTACCATCTTCAAAGGGGTGTATTGCTTCAAATCTATGATGTATAACCCCTGCAACAATGAGCGGATTCATATGATTGGAAGTAGCAATAAATTTTTCTAGATTTTCCATTAACTGTTCAACATGAACAGGATCAGGAGGCACATATCTCGCTTCTCCTTTACCTGTGCCAGATTGTCCAATCCAAACAGCCTTTTTTCTGAATTCTCCAGGGTTTTTACTTTTACCTCGTGCCCCTCTTAATAAAGTCTTATGTATACTTCTAATTAAAAAATTATTCAGGTCAAACTTTTTAAGTATTTCTATTCCCTCTAACATTGCCTTTTCATAATTAAGTATTTCTAAAGCCTCGTGTTTTTTCTCACTTGTTTGTCCTATAATACCCATTTTAAAAACATCATCTATTGATGCTTGCGTTCCTTCAAGCTGAGAACTTGCCTCTGCTTCTTTACCGAGAATTGGTCTCATTAAAAGAGAAGCATTAGTAAGAAGTCTTGGGGTCTGTTTAAGACTTCCTATCCACCCTTGGGTTTGGGCAAGTTGATTAGCCAATTCCTCATCATAAATATTAGATAAATCTGGGGGAAATTTGTGAGCTAATATATTACTCATTAGCTCAAATATAGCAAAAGATGAGCTGATAGTCAACCAACCAGTTCACTATTGGACAGATGTGTTTTTTGTGCCTTACAGATATTGTGTTTAAATATAATTTACTATATAACAACTCTAAAAACCAGTAATTTATTTACTATTCTTAGAATCAAGTACTCGGTGTTGGCGACTGCCTACTTTGTCACAAGTCAAAGTCTACTGACTTTGCTCGCGACCCCTCCTCAGCGCCGTCGCGCTTCCGGCCTTGCGAAGCTAGAATTTACTAGCTTCGCACCATCAGACTATCATCGGCTCTGTAGCGCTTAACTTCTCTGTTCGGAATGGGTGAGCTTGGGATTGGGACCCAAGCGCAAGACTCATTGAGAATTTTTTCAAATAGAAACAAAGAAAAAAGTCCAATAGTGCTGAAATGTGTTAAGCATTTCAGAGTCGGAGCATGACGATGCGAGACGGGGTAGCGAAATTTTTCAGCAGAAAAATATCCGTGAACAGCCCCTGTAAGAAGGAGGTGTGATTTAAATTAAAGAAAGAAAATTATCCATTAAAATGGAACATTGCTTCTCCATTTGAGATTTATATTCTTCGGCTTCTTGGCGAACTTTTTTATCGTCAAAACTAAAATCTTTATGTATCCATTCGTGATCTATGGAAATGAGATTATTAACCATATCTGGAATAAATTCATTGTGAAATAACATTCCGTAAGTTTTGTCTCCATAGCGAAAAGCCTGATTCGTGCAATCAGGAGAAGAAGCAAGAAGAACGGTATCCTTTGGCAAAGTAAAAGCATCTCCATGCCATTGTAAAACTTTCACAGGCGAAGGAATATTTTTGAAAATCGGATCTTTTAGTCCTTCGTCTGTTAAGGCGACATCATAATATCCGATTTCTTTTTTTACTTTTCCATTTATTATGTTTTGCTTTACTTCCGAGCCCAAAACATAAGCCAAGAGCTGACTACCTAAACAAAATCCAATAATAGGAATTTTGCCTAGAGAATTTTTAATAAAGTTAATTTCATCTTCTTTCGAAGGAAATTTGTCGGGTCCGTCATACACGCCCATCGGCCCACCCATGATTATGAGAGCGTCAAAACTATTCATCGGAGGAATTTTGTAGGGTTTCCACAATTCTACGACAGTGAGATGTATCCCCTTTTTATTCATGTACTCGCCGATTAAACCAACAGGCTCGTGCGCTACATGCTGGAATACTAAAATATTCATTGTAGTATTATAGCAATTTTTGTGATAAAGTGAAAAATATGAAATTTCCAACCCCAAGATTATGGAAAATAGAGAAAGAAATATTTGTGTGGAGAGAAGAGTTAAAAAAGGAAGAGAATAAGTATTTTAGTAGTTTACTAAAAAAGGGAGTAGAAATTTCTGCTTTAGAATCTTCAATAAGAATGGTTACTTCTGATCATAAGCATACAATAGATTCCTTGGAGTTAGAAAGAAAATTTATAATCGATAGGCAAAATAATTTATTTTGGAGAATAATATGGAATGTTTTGGTGCCCATCGTAGTCTCTGTAGGAACTGTTTATATTTTATCTACTTTAAATTTAAAACCTTAAATACAAAAACCCGGCAATTTCTTGTCAGTTTTTTTAATATTGAATACATTGTTCTGGCGCCTAGCTACTTTTGCCATGAAGACTATCATCGCCACTAGCGGGCTTAATTGCTCTGTTCGGAATGGAAAGAGATGTGTCTCCGCCGTCAAAGCACCAGAACATTATATTCAAGTTTATAAATGTCAAAGACCGTCTTTGACATTTTTTGGTCCCCTATTTTCATAGGAGTTGTGATTTCCAAATTTCTTAACAGGAATCGAAACATTAGTACTTCTCAGCTGAA
>JBBUEH010000011.1:0-7717 GCA_038078255.1 Patescibacteria group bacterium | reverse complement strand
TACGAATCGGAGCAAGTACAGCGACAAGAGCCACCACTGCCGGCACAAATCAATTGATACTCTTCAATGGCACTGCGCCTGTGGGAACTTTAGTAAATGGAATCTCTATGTACTCTACCGCCGGAGAAGCTTATATAATGGATGCCGCTGGTAACGCTACTTTACAATCTCCCCACGAAAACGAAAACAACTACTGGGTCTTTGATTCTAAGAATTCTTATACTGGAAAAAGTTTAGTCGTGGATATGGAATTAATGATGAAAAAACTTAATGACACTATGGGTTGGGATTTTGTGCATGAGACGATAGATGGGGTGGAGACGCCACCAAGTGGAATTGTTTCGCTTGATCTAAGACTGGAGGGCATTGAGGAGAGGCTGGCAGTGCTGGAAGGACAAGAAGGCATTGCAGGCACTGGGGCATTTGGCTCAATAATGGCTTCATTTAACGATATTCTAGGGGTGGTGTGGGAAAATGGGATCATGAACATAGCGAATGTTATTACCGATAAATTAACTACCAAAGAATTATGTCTCGAAGATATCTGTATTGATAAAAATCAGTTGAAAGAATTGTTGGAGAAAAATGGAATCAATCAAAATGCAAATGCGGGAAGTGCGGGTTCCGGTGCCGAAGTTGACACGCCGCTTGGAGCACCTGAACCGGATCCAGTTATTGAGTCTACACCTACAACGGAAGAATCTTCAGAAGAAAATGTCGGCGAGGGAAGTGCCGCAGGCGCAGAGGCAACTTCAGGCACTGGGACGCCAGAACCCGCACCAGAAGTGACTCCACCAAGTGATGATCCTGTGTCTTCTCCAGATGAAACTCCAGCCGAAACCACTTCTTCAGCCACTCCATAAACTTTACAGAATTAAAAACTCATGTTGTGATTTATATCACATCTGGGCATCGAGAGGTCGATTTTACCACACAACCGTGCGATATTAGGGTAGGTTTTCCATGATATTGTCCGTGATACACCCCTATCTTGAAATGTGTGGTATAATATTATTTAAATATGGTAATAAAAAATCTTGCGTTTATAGATGGTCAAAATCTGTACATGGCCACTACTAAAAGGGAAACTAATCCATGGAAGATAGACCTTGCACGGTTTCGTATATACCTTGAACAAAAATATCATGTTGCTCAAGCCTATTATTTTCTAGGATATGTTCAAGATACAAATCAAGAACTATACGAAGAAATCCAAAATGCAGGTTTCATTCTTATATTTAGAGAACATAACCCGGCAATGCTTGGAAAGAAAAAAGGAAATGTGGATTCAGATGTTATTTTCCACATTATGAAAAAAATATACAAGAAAGAAGATTTTGATAAAGTTATACTTGTTTCTGGTGACGGAGATTATAAATTATTGGTTGATTTTTTAATTAAAGAGAATAAATTTGAGAAAATATTGTTTCCTGATGGTAAAAGAGCGTCTTCACTTTATAAAAAGTTGGGTTCAGAATATTACGATTCTCTTGACAGCGTAGATAATATCAATAAGATTGGTATCTTAAAAAAGAAAAGGGCTCCTTAGGTAATTAACCGTTCGGATCCCTTTTCGTCGTAATATTTATATTATAACAAACTCAAAAACAATGTCAACTAAAAAGGAGTATCTAATACTTGGTCGTCCCAGTGCCGAAGTTGCAGGATTAAATTCTGACATTCCTATCGTTAGAGTAGAACAGAACATCAAGCTTTGTTGCCCATTTTGCGAGAGCACAGACTTTGTCCGACGGGGTACCCGTAAGAAGAAGCATGAAGTAGTACAGCTTTTTCAGTGTAAAAATCCGGAGTGTAAAAAAACTTTTACCGATAGCTCGGTCAAAGGTCGTCGGTATCCGCTCAAAGTCATCATCGATGCTATCAGCTATTACAATCTAGGTTTTACTCGCGAAAAAGTTTGTAGTATTATCTCCCAGCTTCACAAAAAAGTTCGCCCCGAGCCGGAGACTATTTCTCGCTGGGCGGAAGAATATGCGGGTCTGTGCTCTTATAACAAAATGCGTTCGTATGGACTCAAACTCTTTGGTCCGATGGATGTACTCGATGTGGTGACCATGGCCCATCATCAACTCTATAGATTCCGCTATCACAAAGCCAAGATACTATTGATGATGGAGGATTATAAAAATAGAAATTTCTTTCCTTTAAAAGAATATTTGGATGCTATTTCCACTGAAACTCCGCATCAATTTTTTAATTCCGGTGAACGCATGAGTGATGTGCGGAGCATGTTCAGTACTGCGGAATCGAAAAAGCATTGTCTGGCTGTAATAGAATGTCTGTCTACCTGGACCATATAAAAGGAACTTATGGAGACAAGGTTAAAGTTGATTTGATTGAAGATTTGATCAATAGGTATACTTTGGTTCGTGGTAAGATTTTTCGCTTGGAGCAAAGTTGGAAAAAGTTTATGAAAAACGACATAGATTTGCGTAAAAAATAGTGTTTGCTATAATTCGAGGTATGAAAAAGGAAGTGAAAAGTAAAATGAATATAGACAAGCTAGCAATAATGGTTGCTAAGGGTTTTGAAAATACAACATATGAAATTAAAAGTGTTAATGAGAAACTTGATAGGCATGATAAGGTTTTTCATTTAATAATGAAAGAACTCAAAGCCATGAATGACGACCGCAAATATTTTAAAGAAAACATTTCCAGCCTAAATAGTGATGGCTTATCTTACAACAGAAAAATAGAGAATCTAACCATGCGAGTGGAAAAGCTGGAATCAAATACAAAATAAGCTTGACTTTTTAGATGAAATAGTGTATAATATACAGATATAAGGTAAACAACTGTTTACATTTTGTACACAGTTGCTATACTGATCTACACTTCCATGACAGATAAAAAAATAAAAATTAAAAAGCAAAAGAAAACCAAGAAGAACAAAAAGAATGAGAAGAATTGGAAAAAGTTTTGGAAATTAGGGGTAGATGATTACAACACCCAGTATTTTGATATTACCAAAAAAGGAGAGCTGGTGGTGGAAGAGGGAAATTACATTTATAACCTAAATGATATTGTGAAGAAATACGGCTCGCCGACCGAAATCGTTTTCCCTTTTATTTTAGAAGAACGACTAGAAGATTTGCATGATTATTTTCGGGCTTACATGAAGATCCAAGGATATCGGGGTAAATTTTATTATCACTATCCACTCAAAGTAAATCAGAACAAAGAATTCGTTATGCCTCTCATTTCTGAGGGAGCGCACATGGAAGTTGGCTCAGTGAATGAACTTTGGATAGTGAAGAAGCTCTGGGAAGGGGAAAAGTTTCATTCTAAATTGCGAGTGCTTTGCAACGGTCCCAAGACTGACGCTTACTTAAAATTAATTGATGAACTGAGAATCAAGGGTCTCGGTATTATGCCGATCATTGAGGACGAACACGAAAGACTGAAGCTTCATAAGTACAAGGGTGATGTGGGTATTAGAGTAAATCTTGACATCAAGGCCGATACGCATTGGGACAAAAAAGTTGATCGTTTTGGATTTACAGCCCGAGAGATTTTAGACTTGCCGAAAATGAAAAATTTGAAACTTTTGCACTACCATATTGGCTCCCAGATCAACTCTGCTTCGAGTGTCATTAATCCGATCATTGAGGCGATGGACTTGTATATTAAGATGGTGAAAGTGCATACCAACCTCGACACTCTCGACATCGGAGGAGGTTTCGGAGTGCCTTATGAAAAGAAGCCATTTTATAATGCGAAAGAAATGTCAGAAAAAATAATTAAACTTTTAAAAAAGCTGAGCGACAATGCAGGCATTAGACATCCACATCTGGTAGTGGAGTGGGGCAGGTATATCGTTGCTCCGGCCCAGGTGACCATCTACAATGTCATAGCGGAGAAACCTATACCCAAGGCAAATGCCAAGAGCTGGTATGTCATCGACGGAAGCTTTATGAACGATCTTCTTGACACTTGGGCGATCCATCAAAAATGGCACATCGTCCCCGTGAATAATGCCAACACTAATGCGCTCAAGAGTGTTTGGTTTGCAGGATCGTCTTGTGATTCGGATGATAAATACACGGCTGGAGGGAATTACATTTTAATGCCGAAGTTGAAAGAGGACGAAGGGCAATACTTCGCTGTTTTTGATTCTGGCGCTTATCAGGATGCATTGGCGTCGCACCATTGCCTGCTTTCTTCCCCAGCGAAACTTATCGCTCAAGATGGCACGATCAAGATTGCTCGCAAGAGAGAAACTGCCGAAGCTATCGGGAAACTTTTTGGCTGGAACGGAGCACCAAACTGAAAGTTTGGTGAGTCCGCAGCGCAACGGCGCGAGGAGCGGGTTGCGAAATTTTTCAGCAGAAAAATATTTGCTACCATAAATGAATAAAAAAATTACTTTTAGTTTTATTATAGTTTTAGTTTTTTTTATATCTATTTTCTATTTTTCTCAAAAAGATAGTTCAGTAACAATTTCAGGGGTAAAAATAGCAGGTCAGGAAATAAAAGTTGACCTGGCTATTACCAAAGTCGAACATAGTCGTGGTCTCTCTGGCCGAGCGGAATTACAAGAAGATGAGGGTATGCTTTTTGTTTTTGACCATCCTGCTCAGCATCCATTCTGGATGAAAGAGATGAATTTTCCCATCGATATAATTTGGTTATCTAAAGACAAAAAAGTAGTTGATATAAAAAAAGATGCTCGACCCGAATTATATCCAGAAATCTATACGCCGAGCCAAGAGGCTAAATATGTTTTAGAAGTTGTATCTGGATTTTCCGAGAAGCATAATTTAAAAGTGGGGGATAAGGTGAAGTTCTCTTACTAAAAAGAAAATCCCCCACTTTGGGTGGGGGACTCTCATTTTGTTGTAGGTATTTATAAGCCGAATTCTGTTCTCCAACCGAAGTCGGAGTGATAACAATTTGTCTAGGCCTTTAATTACTTAAAGGCTCAAGCGATTCTTCCCCCGACCTGAGTCGAGGAACACGATCTTGCACAGGAGTAAGTATTTAGCCGTTTCAGCCGGACTGAACCGGGTCGTTTCTGTTCGCAACTCCATATTGCTATGGAAGGGTATTACCCTTTACTTTTCTCCAACCTGGGTCGGAGTCTGTGTTCGGACTTTCCTCCCTGATTTTTACATCAGAGTAGTTATCCAATACCTACTCTATCAGAGTAGCACATCTCTATTTCCCTTGCAATTTATTTCAAATATGCTATACTGGCTTTGTGAGTGTGAGGTAATTCTCACATTTATCGTAAACAACATAAGTGCCGCAAAAACCCGCTCTTGATTCGTCTTGGGCGGGTTTTTGTTTGCTTGCACTATTTACATGAACTTTATTGATGAGTTTCTGGACTTACGAAACAGCAATCAATTGCTTTCTTTCCAGAACCACATGGGCACATCTCACCCTTGCCACAACACTCTACATAGGACTTACCACTTCCACAGGGACAACTTGCTTTTAATTTCTCATACATTGTTTGATTTTCATCAGCCATAAATTTTATATTTTTAAAAATTAATAAAGCGACCTTTGTCTTCATTATAATATTATTTGATTTTTTACGCTAGGGGATTTATTTTAATATATTTGGTATACTCATATTTATGGTGGATTCAATAATTAGCGCAAAGAGTATAGATGAAGCAGATGTGGTTTTGGTTTCAGTTCCTTACGAGAAAACAGCTTCCAGTAGAAAAGGTACAATAAACGGTCCGAGGGCCGTTATTAAAATGCTTGATTCAAAGCTTGAGCTTTTTGACCGTACATATAAAATGGAACCATGCAGAAAAATAAAAATTGGACATAAAGATCTGGGGAATATTAGTTCGCTTTCACCTAGAAAGGCTCTTGATAAAATAGAGATTGAATGTGAAAAAATTTTAGATAAAAATAAATTCGTGTTTTTACTTGGCGGTGAACATTCTGTATCTTTTGGACTTTTGAAAGCATTGACCAAAAAAGTAAATCCTCAAGATGTTACTATTCTTCAAATTGATGCACATTGCGATTTGCGTGATGACAGTTCTGATTATAGTGAAGATTCTACGAATTTTGCGCATTCTTGCGTATTGCGTCGTGCACATGAGCTGGGCTATAACCTTATTCAAGTTGGTATTCGTACATATTACAAAGATGAATATAAATATTTTACTGACCCTAAAAATAAAATTACTGTATTTGAATGGGGAAATGGCAATAAAATCCCGAGTATTGATGAAATCTTAAAATCTATTAAAACAAAATATGTTTACATGACAATTGATGTGGATGGTTTTGATCCTGCTCATATGCCTGGTACTGGCACTGCGGTGCCTGGGGGTTTGGAGTGGTGGTATGGGGTAAAACTTATCGAGCAAGTGATAGACCAAAAAGAATTAATTGCTGCTGATATTGTAGAAGTCTCACCAATGCGTGATTCTGTTCTCACTGAATATGGCGCAGCGCAACTTTGCTATACAATGATAGCTCACAAATTCAAGAAAAAGTTGATTTAGGTATATTTCTCTATCAATTTATTTGCTTCTTCTGGATTTGCTTTACACTCTAGAAGGGCGGTCAAGATAAGCGGAGCGACGATGGTAGCATCTGATTCAATGACGAACATCGGGGTGTCTTCAGTAAGTTTATCCCAAGTAATTTTCTCGTTGGGGGTGGCTCCAGAGTATGAACCATAAGAAGTTGTTGAATCTGAAATCTGGCAGAAATATGCCCAAGGTTTTACGGCTACCTTCAGGTCGTATTTGAGCGATGGCACCACACAGATAGGGAAGTCGCCGGCGATGCCTCCACCGATTTGAAAAAAGCCCACTCCTTTTCCTTCAGAAAGTTTTTGGTATTGATCATAAAATGCTCCCATATATTCTATGCCACTTTTGGCGATGTTGGCGCTGGCGTCGCCGTGTTTGACATGTGAGGCGAAAATATTTCCGAAAGTAGAGTCTTCATAACCGGGCACCACTATCGGGATATTATTTTCTGCAGCGGCGAGAAGCCAACACTCTTCGGCACGACCCTCGTGTTTTTCTTTTTCAATCGCTTGAATTAAATCATAAAAATATTCGTGCCAGAATTTGCGGGTGTTTTCTTTCGTGGCTTTTTCCCACATGGGTACGAGGAGACTCTCCACCGCTCGGAAAGCTTCATCTTCCGGGATGCTGGTGTCGGTTACTCGACGCATACCCTCTTCTAAAATTTTTGTATCATGCTCTTTAGTAAAATAGCGGTAATCAGGAAAATCTTTATAGCTATTGTGCGCCACGAGACGGAAGAGCGACTCTTCGAGATTTGCGCCCGTTACCGACATCCCGTGAATCAGTCCCCCTCGAATGGCGGGCGCCAAAGTGATGCCCAACTGAGCAGAGGACATAGCTCCCGCCAAACTCCAGAACATTTTGCCACCTTTTTCTATATGTTTCCAGTAAGCAATAAATCCGTCTCGAGTAGCTCGAGCATTGAAATTTTTATAATTTTTTAGAATGAATTCTAAGGTGGAAAGATTTTTCATTGCCATTCAATTGTAGAGGAACTATAAATACTGTCAAGCTTTGGTACGGTTAATCTTATAAAAGTATCTGCCATCTGTAAAAATAATTGGTTCTAGATAATGCAAAGCTATCAAATAATATAAATGTTGGAACATATGTTTATGCCCCCTAGCCATTTTTTCGGGAAATTTAATATCCCGCCTATTAAATTCTGAATTACCAAAAGTA
>JBBUEH010000010.1:0-2242 GCA_038078255.1 Patescibacteria group bacterium | reverse complement strand
AAATGCGGAAAAGATTAAGATAAATAAAAAAAAGTTCGGAGGGCCACCTGCAAAGGCGACCCCTCCGAATTACTCTATCTGATGTCCAGTGGTTTTTGTTTTTGAAGGTGCTTTCGGCACCATCTTCTAAGTCGCCAACTATCTATCCCCATCGCAAAGATGGGAACGAAAATAAACGGCAGGATGTGGATCGTTCCCCATCCCGTGTGGCCGGTCAGGACACCGACAACCCACAGAGCCGCTAGCGCTCCCGCGAGCTCATATAGTACCATAGTATCCTCCTATTTCCTTAAGCAATAATACTTTATTTTCGGGTTGTTGTCAAGGGATTAAATACATAGAGACACTAATGTCTTCAGAACTCTTGGTTCGTAGGAGCTTGATCATCTGTGGCAGTCCAGAGACTAGAAAAAGTATGGCTGGGAGGTAGAAAATGTATTGCATAGTTTGATTATATCTCATACAATAATCAAATGCATTATATTCATGTCAAGGTCACCGCCGGTGTGCGCAAAGAAAGATTTACAAAAATCAATGAAGACCATTTTGAAATTTCTGTTCGTGAAAAAGCTGAGCGCAATATGGCAAATGCTCAAGTCTTGGAACTTATTGCGGAGCATTTCAAGGTTCCGAAAACTCAAGTGAGAATTGTGAATGGTCATCATCATTCGAGTAAATTGTTAATTATTGAAAATTAAATAATGTACTATCTCTATCTGGTATTTTCAAGAATACCAGAATGATTTTAGGAAAGAAAATTATGCTTAGTCGTTCGATTGAAAATAATAAAATTTTAATACTTGAAGACGGAAAAGAAGTTTTAAAGGAAAAAGCCGAGGTTTTGGTGTTCTTGGGTGTAGATGGAATGATCCGCATTAAAGGAAATGAATTTAAGGAGATTGATGTTGCGAAAAAGTATCTCGGACATTTTAATTTAGAGTGTACTGACCATGAAGTCGGGAAAAGGTACGCATTGGTTAAAATTCTACGTTCTGGGAACTATAATACCGTAAATGGTGTGCAAGTTCTGCCATTACTTTCTCTGGAAAATGCATACATAACGAAATGCGTAGATGTGAAGAATTATTTAAAGTATGACGATATAATTTTAGAATTCTTTGCTTACTCCCTGCTCGACATTCAGAATACCGAAGAATTAAAGTCTGTAATATTTAAGCGTTATAGTGAAAGTTTGCCAAATTTAACGAAAGAAGAAATAGAAAAACTTGGCGTAGGGTATACATTGCTAAGTTTTGGAAAATAGATGCCAAAAATAAATTTTAAGATAAAATAAAAGTTATGCTATACTACTCTCATGATTGACCCAACAAAAGTAAATATGAATCAATTGCCGAAAAAGTTTATCGATGGGGCTATCGGCGCTTATGGGAAAGAAATTTTCTCCTTTGCTTTGACTTCTGGCAACAATTTAGATTCTTTCGCCACCACTCCACAAATTATGAAAAGTGTCGCTCTTTGGATAAATAAGCAAATAGAGAATTATGAAAAGCAATTCGGCGAGATAGACATGACTCCGCCGAAAGTGGTAAGTCCGCTCCAGATTTCAGATTTAGGAAAATAGGAGACAAGAAGCAGTATTTGTGCTAGAGTATAAATATATTAATAATTTAATTAAGCCGCCTACGCTATAGCTACGGCGAGCCAAAGAAAATTTATGGCAGAATTAAAAGCTTTGTGTATGAAGTGTAGAGATGCGAACAGGAAACCGACGATGCAAACGATGGTGAATCCGGTGGTTACGAAGAATGAAAAGGGTAGGTATTCTGCCAAGGGTCAGTGTGCCAAGTGTGGAGGCAACATGTTCAAGTTCATGTCCGAGGCAGATGCGAAGGCAATGATGTAAATTTACAATACTAAATAGCACAAAAAAAGCCTTACAAGTAAGGCTTTTTTTGTGCTTGACTTATATTTTTCTTTTATATATACTTGCTTTCAGCGTCCTTCCTTTATTGGATAGGCGTTTTAATTTAACTTTCTTTGACAAAAGAATAGTTTTCGAGAACAAGTGCAAGCTTGTTTGTTTTTTTGAGTAAGTGAATAATAATTTTTAGAGCAAAGTTTAAACTCTAACGCAAGTAAAACAATGTCACAACACTTCGAAGCTTTAGCGTAGCAGTGCTGTTTTTTGTTTTGTTTCGTTCTCCCCGCCTTCGGACGGGGTAAAAATAACTTTTAGTTAGAGTTTGATCCTAGCTCAGGATGAACGCTGGCGGCGTGGATA
>JBBUEH010000009.1:0-6367 GCA_038078255.1 Patescibacteria group bacterium | reverse complement strand
AAATCGCGAAAGGATGAGGAGATGTTTGATTATTTAGTATTCGTGCAACAAAGCCTATTGAAAATGTAACATTTTTTGATAATTTTTCCAATTCCGCCAAAAATTTAAAAACGAATTCGCCCCGCATTCCTCCCGCACTTTCCTGCGGGGCGGAAACCCAAAACCTAATCCCGCCGAATTTCAAAAAGAATAAGTCTCGGTTTTGCGAATATTCCTCCCGCAATTTAGTTTCGCAAAACCGAGTCCATTTTTCCCCGAACGACTCATTTCCCAGTATTTGAGCCGTTAGCGTTTCCACGCACTTTCTCTTTGAGAAAGCTCTGTGCTACTGCACAGAGGTGCTTTAGCACGCGGGGGAACGCCATGATACTTTGTTTTGGAAATAGGTTCGAGCTTGGTACAATAAATACACTATAATCTGACTTTCGAAAAATTGACCGACTTGTTGACATTGTAAATACCAATTTAGAATCCGAGGAACTCCATTATTTTTTCTGATACATGTTCTCGCATTTCTTCTTCTGTTACGCTGTTGGAAGTCATGATGGAGTGAATTGATTCTGCCATGGTCTCTTCGATGGGGATAGAAAGAACTGGCATGAAGACCCTTTCTGATTTAATAAAAAGGGTGGGCTTTATTTCCTCGGTAGAATCTTCTTTGTGTCTTTTGTTTTCTATTTGTACCCAAAAGGATTTTATATTTTCATAAAGGTAGAGGCGAGTTCGAACTTTTAATCCTCGGGCGTTCAATTCATAAGATATCAAGTCTGGTTTCTTGGTGGCAAAAAATCCCAACAAGACTCCGCTTAAAATAAGCAGTACGGCAAAAAAGTAATTGTTGTAAATAATGGAAGTTAAAGAACCGGTGACGATAATAACACCCAGAGCCCAAAACCAATCAGTGCTCCGTTCTTTTTCTTCATATTCCAACGCAGACCATTGAAGTTTTTGCATGTATTAATTTTAACACAGAGGAATATATTTTAGCAATTTTCCCTCAAGCAAGTCTTTCTTCGCTTTTTAAACCAAGCAACATTAAGACAAGAATGTATATAATGTGCTCATCGATGAGTGGGTTGTTTTCTGGCAAAAGTAAAGCTAAATACATAAGAAGCATCATTAGAACCCCAGCGATACATCCCCATTTTACATATTTATTAAAAACTAAAGTTAACCCCACAAACAAAAGCCCAAGCATAAAAAGCCAGTCCACCAGAACTACACCAGCGAGACTGTGAAAAGTTTCAGCGAAAGGACCCTTCACTGCGTTAGCTAGAAAACCAGAAGTTGGCGACCCTCCGTTAGTCCAAGCCTTCTCCACCTTCGTCGCAAAACCCAAACCAAAAGTTTTATCTACAAACGCCCAAAGAAAAATAAGACCCATAGCCAAACGAAGCCCCACCAAAACAATTTTTTGTTTATTCATAAATATATTATACCACAAATTATGTTTCTTTTGGCGGAGGGTAGAGGAGTCGAACCTCTAAGGGATTGCTCCCGATAGTTTTTCCCGCTTCCTGCGGGATCTCGCCGAAGGCGATGACAAAACTTTTTAAATTAATAATTTACAAAGCGGAGGCGGTGAGATTCGAACTCACGACGCCTTGCGGCGTACTCGTTTTCAAGACGAGCGCACTAGACCAACTATGCGACGCCTCCGCCCTACAAACTATTCTTAATTAATTTTTCAAAAGCTTCACCATGTTTATAAGATTTTATTTGCATTTCTCTAGCATAAGCTTCTTTCTTATCTGACTTTACCTCAAAATAGATTATTTTCCAAGGCCTGTACGCTTTTGTTGAACGGACTTTTCCTAAGTTGTGTTCAGTTAACCTTTTCCCAGTATTTTCACTATGCCCAACATAATATCGATTAAAATTTAAACTTTTTAGAATATAAACTTTATGTTCCGACATGAGTTATGTTTTTCCCGCTTACAGCGGGATCTCGTCGTAGGCGATGACAAGACAAGTGCGTTAGACCTCTCTGCCACTCATCCCTCCTAATAACTAACTTAGTATATCTATTTTAGACTTTTTCTCAAGCTTATCCCTCAACCAACTTTTTTCTTCGAATTATATTTGAATTTATTTTTTCATCGATGACAATGCGTTTTTGAAATCTCGCTTTACTTCCGTCCAGCTTTTCTTGGCGATTTTGAAAATATAAAAAATTTCTAGAACCCCAAGAGTGTTAAGCAGAACAAGCGCTATGAACCATTTTTGTGGTTGTGTTTTACAGCTATCCAGACAGCATAAACTTTCCAGGGAATAGTCCAAAGAAGTATTACTAATGGCAATGCTATATTTTGAATATATGGAAACATAAAAAAATCATACCAGAAAAATGCTTTTTGTGCTAATCTTTATTTATGCGATTTCTGGGCATTGATTATGGAACAAAAAGAATTGGCGTTGCAGTTTCAGATGAAAACGGAACATTCGCTTTTCCGAAGGAGATTGTCCTGAATGATTCGAATTCTTTCCAGAGAATTAGGGAGATTCTTCAAACAGAAAATATTAAAGAAATTGTCATAGGGGAGTCGGTGGATTTTTCTGGAAAATTAAATTCGCTCTCAGCGCAGATAGAAATTTTTATTATAGAGCTCCAAGAGAAATTTGGATTACCGATACATAAACAGAAAGAGTTTTTAACTTCAGTGGAAGCTCGTCGGTCGGGGAATGGTAAGAGACAAGAAAATAGATCTCAGGCGCATAGCAGAATCAAACAAAAAAAATCTGGCCGAATAGATGCCCAAGCGGCAGCGCTCATCTTGCAACGGTATTTGGATAAAAAGAACCAGAAATATAGCCAAAGGGAGAAGATTGTCGTATAATATTATCATGTCAGCGAATTCATTTAGTAAATTTTTTCTCAGACTTTTTCCTGTGCCTAAATTTCTTTCACCATCCTCCTTTGGTTTGGATATTTCAGATGAATCACTAAAATTTCTAGAGCTTATTAACACAAAGAATGGTATGCGAGTTGGTCGACATGGAGAGCATAACATACCTCGGGGCATTATTGAGGCGGGGAAAATCAAAGATCCAAAAAAAATCGAAGCAATTCTAGCATCTCTGAAAAAGGAAGAAGGAATAAAATCTGTCCGGGTGTCTTTGCTCGAAGAGCAGGTGTATCTCTTTAAACTTCGATTAGATAAATTAGGATTAGTAAATGTTAGAGAGAGTATCGAGCTTGCCCTCGAAGAACATATTCCTATCAAAGCGCAGGATGCTATTTTTGATTATGAATTTATGAGCGAAGATGCAAAGAGCCTGGAACTGCAAGTCGCCGCCATCCCTCAGAATGTGATTGAAAGTTATCTCAACATATTTAAGAATTCTCAAATCTCCGTTCAGTCGTTTGAGCTAGAAGCGCAGGCGATTTGTCGAGCGGTGGTTCAAAAGGGCGATCTTGAAACTTATATGATTGTGGATTTTGGAGAAAGGCGCACGGGGATCTTCATCGTCTCTCGGGGGGTGGTGTCGTTTACCTCTACTTTAGATGTGGGTGGGGCCTTGCTCACAGAAATGATTGCCAAAAATTTCCAAGTAGATTTAAAAGAAGCAGACAGAATGAAAAAAGAATACGGTTTAGAAAGAAATACAGAAAATAAAGAAATATTTGCCGTCCTTTTAAACAGCGTGTCTGTTCTGCGTGATGAATTGGTGAAACATTCTTTTTATTGGCATACTCATAAAGACGAAGAAGGGAAAAATAATCCACCCATTCAGAAAATAATTCTTTGTGGCGGGGATTCTAATTTGATAGGACTCTCGGACTACCTGGCAGTGAGTATAAAAAGTAAAGTAGAAATGGCCAATGTCTGGGTGAATATCTTGAACACCGAGAATTATATTCCAGAGATTCCTTTTAAAGAAGCGCTTTCATTCGCAGCAGCGTTGGGGCTTGCCCTGAGAGACTTCGAAAATAATTAATTTTTATGATTAACTTAATTCCAAAAGCAGAAAAGAAGAGAATGCTCAAAGGGTTTTATTCTAGACTTGTCGTTTTGTTTTTGGTGATGTTGGGCCTCATCTCGTTTGTCGCTTTTGGAGTGATCTTGCCATCTTATTTTATTTCTTCTGTCCGAGAAGGAGTGATTCGGGGAAAACTGGAAATACAAAAAAAGGAGCTAGTCTCTTTGCCCGACCAGCAAACCCTTTTGGTCGTAGAGGACCTCGACCAAAAAATGAAATTAATTGAGAAAGTAGAGAAAAATAAATTTATTGTTTCTCAAAAAGTAATCAATGCCGTGATACTGCAAAAAGCGTCTACTATTAAAATCACCGATATCTCCTACGAAGACAATGGAATAAAGGGTAAAAAAATAAGCGTAGAAGGAAGTGCGCCCTCCCGAGAAGTTTTGCTTTCATTCCGTCGGGCGCTCGAAGAGGACATTGCTTTCAGCCGAGTGGACTTGCCGATTTCTAATTTTGTCAAAGGGTCGAATATCAAATTTTATTTAAGTTTAATTCCTCAATAAAAATAAAATGAACCCGCAAAACAATTTTCCTAAAATACCATTTTTCTTCGCCATTCTATTTCTCGGCACTTTTTTCCTGCTGAGTGTTTTCTTCTTTAGAATTATCATGAACAACAATAAAGAATTAGCCTCCCTGGAAAATTTATGGCAAACAGAAGCATTCAAGCGTCAGGAGTTAAAAACGCTTTATGATTCAGTGCAAAAAATAGAGCAAGAAAAAAAAGAACTAGAAATCCATTTTGTGCAGAGTTCCGACATTGTGCCACTTTTGGATACGATTGAAGGATTAGCGCTCAAAACAAATAGTAAGGCAGAGATCACCTTCGTGGATATACTGAAAGATCATGCGGGACTCATGGTTGGAGTAAGGGCGACGGGAACTTTCAACGGACTCTATAAATTTATAACCCTTTTAGAAAATGCTCCTTATGAGCTTGAAATTATTTCAATGGAAATGCATAAAGGATCTATCTCAGACACTCAAGATAATGAAACAAAAGTTCCGGGGTGGGATATGTTATTAAAAGTAAAACTTCTGAGCTTTATTTAATCAATTTAAATTATCACCAACATGATTTCATTCAATCAAATACAAACAAAATTCTTCAAGAAAGAAAGAAAGTTTAAAAAAGAAAGCTCCTGGCTTAATATAAATTTTTATTGGAAATTTGTTCTGGGGATTGTCTTTCTCGCTATTCCGTTGTCTCTTTTCTTGGGCTATCGTCTCTTTTTAGAAACTGATAAAGATTTTGTTTTAAGGGAAGACGAGATGGAAGGAGTACCCAAAATAATCCGAAAAGAGAGAATTGATAGGGCGTTAGAATATTTCTCTTCGAGAAAAGAAAAATCAAATCAGATAATTAATTCTCCTGCGCCCATCATTGACCCATCGTTATGAAAAGTGATTTTCCGTTACCCACGGCCAACTCTTTTATTTTTTCAATCCAACCGATGATGGTCAAGAACAGTCTTGTATCGCAGACATTAATACTAAAAGTTCCAAATGGTAGTGTGTATCTTTTTTGCAGACTTGCGCTACTCGGTTTTATATAAGTTTTATGAAATTGATTTCTTGATATTCCAGAGATTTTAGACCAGTATTTTTCGGTTTTTACAATATCAGCATGAGCAAATGTATGAATGTTTCCACGGAATTTTTTTTCTGGAACTTGGCATATTTCTCTAAAAAATCTCATCATAATTTTTATTACCACAGGATCACTATTTGATAGTCTTGCGATTCCTCTTTCTGTTTTTCCCCCCTCACCTAAATATAAAATAATTCCGATAAGTTTTAATTCTTCCAATGAAATTTTAGTGAAATCTTTTTTTGCAGTATCTATTATAATTTGTCTTTTTACCCATTCATTATAAAGACGAATCAATCTTCTTTTTTCGATTGATTCCACGCTCCTGCCTCTTTCAGAAAGCTTTTTTCTTTGCGCTTTTGTAAGCACAATATCACGGACCCAAATACTTACGCTTGATTTTGTAAATCCTGCTTCTTTTACAATTTGATTGATAGAGTAACCCTTCTTACGAAGCATTCTGGCTTTTTCTTTTTTAATCACTTTCATAAGTAGAGTATATCATTTCCGACCTATCATTTACTAGTCCACTTTTCCACATCTTGAAGTTAATCTTATTTTCTTGTAGACTATTAAGTATTGCGGGATTAGCTCAGTTGGTAGAGCAATCGCTTTACACGCGAAAGGTCGCAGGTTCAAGCCCTGCATCCCGCACCCACCGCCCGTTTGTCCCCGTAGTTTAATGGATAGAACAGAAGGTTTCTAACCTTCTAATGTAGGTTCGATTCCTACCGGGGACACCACGTAGGAAAAGTCAAAGAGTTTTGGTTCGCCTCGCTTCGCTCGGCGACT
>JBBUEH010000008.1:0-34387 GCA_038078255.1 Patescibacteria group bacterium | reverse complement strand
TCCCTAGACGCTTCAGCTGAAGCGTCGGGCGATCTGCCTTTGGCAGATTTAGCCTCTTTTTCTCCCTCCGGTGTATAGAAGTAAGAATTCCCGCTTTTTTCTATAATTTTAAATTTTTCTCCAAGCGCCATGATTTCACCTTCTCTCGAAATTCCTTCGTTGTAAATAATATCAAATTCTGTTTGTTTAAATGGAGCGGAGACTTTGTTTTTCACCACTTTCACACGAGTGCGACTTCCCACTACTTCTTCACCTTTTTTTATTTGAGCAATTTTGCGAATATCCAGACGCACCGAAGTATAAAATTTGAGCGCCTTGCCTCCTGGAGTAGTTTCTGGATTGCCAAACATCACCCCGATCTGCATGCGAATTTGGTTGATAAAGATTACCACGGTTTTACTTCTGGCCACTATGGCAGTCAGCTTGCGAAGAGCTTGCGACATGAGGCGCGCTTGTTTGCCTACATGATATGCTCCCATGTCGCCTTCTATTTCATCTTTAGGAGTCAGAGCGGCGACGGAATCAATGACGATGACATCAATCTTTCCTGTGCGGACTAGACTCTCTACAATCTCGAGCGCTTGTTCCCCATTGTCTGGTTGAGAAATTAATAAATTATTTATATTCACGCCGAGTTTCTTGGTATAGTCGGGATCCATGGCATGTTCGGCATCAATATAGGCGCAGACCCCGCCTTTCTTTTGCGCTTCAGCTACGATATGGAGGGAGAGGGTAGTCTTGCCCGAGGATTCTGGTCCAAATATTTCAATAATTCTTCCTCTCGGTATTCCGCCCACTCCGAGCGCCATGTCGAGTCCAATCGATCCTGTCGGTATTACATTTACATCCACTTTCGGTGAATCACCAAATTTCATGATTGACCCTTCGCCGAATTTTGTCTGAATGGATTTCAGAGTGTCTTCCAGCGCCGCCATCCCTACAGTTTTATCTTCTTTTTTTTCTTTCTTCTTAAGCATATAATATTAGTTTACTAGATTAATAATTTACTTTTTTGAATGGTCTGGCTGGGGGAGGGACCCAGGAATCCGAGGACCTGAAAAAAAGAAAAATTATTAATCTAGTGCATTATCTTATAATTTTTTTCATCCATATAGCCAAATTTATCTTTAGCTGTGATGGTTATCACATTATACCCTGAAAGTAGAGCTATTGTCTCGTCGAAGTTTCCCGTCTGGTTTATTGAAATTTCCCTGTCGTTCAGAGTTAGATTTATAGCATTTTTGGCATTTCCTGTCACCCTTAGAATATTTTCAGCAAATGTTATGCCGTCTACGATATTTACATTTTTTATTTTCACTCCAAATATAAGGTCATGCGAGCGAAAAAAAGCATAAACTACAATAATAACAAAAAATGTTACAAGTCCCGCTATCTGAAATATTTTTTTATATAACATTGTTCTGATTCTCGTCTTGGGTTATTTTTTCCAATACTTCTCTCGGCTTGGCGCCATCTCCGGGACCGATGACCCCTCGTTCTTCGAGTTTGTCCATTAAGCGGGCGGCCCGAGCGTATCCGAGTTTTAGTTTTCTTTGCAAGTATGAAGTCGAGGCGCGACCTGCTTCTACGACACAAAGACGAGCTTCTTCATATAGCTCATCATCACCATCTTCATTTTCCAGCGTACTTTCGAAGATACCTTTATCCACGGAGATAGATCCTGTGGTGAGGGTAATTTCTTCGGAGATTTCATCTCTATATGTATCACCCAGATATTTTACAACTTTTTTAACTTCCGCTTCTGAAATAAATGCGCTCTGGAGTCGTTCTGGTTGAGCTTCACCTGAAGAGTAGAGCATATCTCCAGCTCCCAAGAGTTTTTCTGCCCCCCCGGCGTCGAGAATGGTTCGAGAGTCTACTTGAGAAGACACTTTGAGAGCGACCCTGGCAGGAATGTTCGCTTTAATTAAGCCCGTAATAACATTTACTTCTGGGCGTTGAGTTGAAAGTATTAAATGAATTCCGACAGCCCGAGACATTTGCGCCAAACGAACGATCGCAGATTCTAATTCTCTTGGATATGAACTCATGATGTCTGCCAGCTCATCTATAATGATGACTATATATGGTAAGCGATCAACCCCTCCAGACCTCCCCTTATCAGGGGAGGAGTCCTCATTTTCTCCCCCTGCCAAGGGGGAGCTAGAGGGGGTCTTGCTAACCTTCCTTTTGCCCCAAATATTTGCATGATAAGATTCTATGTCCCGGACAGATTCTGCTTCCAAGATATCATAACGACGATCCATTTCTTTGGCCGCCCACTTGAGGGCCAGAATTGTTTTTTTCGCATCAGTAATCACGGGCGTCAGTAAGTGCGGAATTTTATTATAGAGAGTTAATTCCACTCGTTTTGGATCGATCATTATAAATTTTAAATCGTCCGGGCCGTTTCGATATAAGAGGGAAGTAATCATTGAGTGGATGGTGACTGATTTTCCAGAACCAGTTGTACCGGCTACTAAACAATGAGGCATTTTGGCCAAGTTGCCGAAAATAGCTTTTCCAGAAATACTTCGCCCGAGCGCAGTTGTGAGAGGCTTGATAGAATTTTGAAACTTTTCATCAGCGAGCAAGGTTGCTAGACCCACAATTGATTTTGTCTTGTTGGGAATTTCAATACCGACGAGAGATTTGCCCGGGATGGGGGCTTCGATTCTGATCGGGTGCGCCGCGAGGGACAAGGCTAGATCATTTTGTAATCCCACGATTCGTGAGAGCTTCACACCTTCGGCTGGTTTCAATGCATAACGGGTGACGGTTGGGCCGACAGTGATTTCGTCCATTTCTACTTCAATACCAAAGTTTGCAAGCGTGCGTTTTATTATATTAGCATTGGCCTTAATGTCACCAGTATTTGGCTTGCCATGATCTTCTTCAAGAAGTGACAGTGGTGGAGGAACATAATTAGACAAGCCCACCTTTCTCTTTTTAATTGGGATCTCTTCTTCACTATCTTCTTCACTTTTTTCTTTTGTTTTTCCGACGCCCAATGCATTCTTTATTTTTTCCCCAATTTCTTCCGTTTCTTCTTTGCTCGGCATAGATTTTTCCACTTCTTTTATTTCTGCTTCATTTAAAGTGGAAATTGGTGGTTCTTTTTTCTTCGCCAAAAGATTCCAAAGTTTTCCAAAGAATGGCGCCAGATTTAACTTAGTGTCAAAGATTACTAAAATTGAAATGATTAAAATTGCGCCCAGAAAAATAGCGCTGGCGTATTTATCAAAAAGAGCTACCAAGGGCGTGGATAAAATTTCTCCCAACAGTCCGCCAGAATGTTCCCCGGATACGATATCGATTATCCCCAAGCTTGAAAGAAGAAATGATCCTCCACTTAGGGCGCTTCGTAATCCAATGTATGGAGTTTCACTTTTTACATATGAAAATCCAAGCAAAAGTAAAAGGATGGGGAGAAGAATATATCCAACCCCCAGAAGGTAGCTCAGCTTCTCGTAAATTAATTTACCCGCTACTCCTGCCATATCAAATGCAGACATTAAAAAAATTAAGGCAAAAACAAAAAAAACTATTGCCAGGATTCCATGTTTTGTTTGAGTTTTAAGTCCCGAAGAATTTTCTTTATCATTTTCTTTACTATCTTTCTTCTTGCTATTACTGCTGTCATTTTTTCCCATAGAGGTATTTTAACATAAAAAAATATTTAGCGTGTATTTTAAAATTCCCCTCTTGAGGGGTATTTCAACTTTAGTTGAAATGGAGTGGAAAATTGAGTGAAGATTGAAAAATACATCCACCCCGTCTTTTGATTACAAAATCCACCCCTCAAGAGGGGAAGAATAACTCTTGACTTTCTGTGTCCTTTATGTATAATGGACACATGTTAGGAGAAGATGACAACATAAAGGACTCTAGTCTTGGTCACGGTCTAATTGTAAAGGACATCTTTTTTCCTATTTTCTACAATAAGTCAAATAAGCTTATTACTGCTCTTTATATGGTTACGGACATTATCAATAAAGATGAACCGCTTAGAAATAAATTAAGGACATTAGGTACGGAAATTATATCAGACATGCATTCTTTACCAGTACAAGCCAGGAGCAGAATTATAGAAGTTGTGTCCTTTTTGGAGATTGCTTCCTCGTTGAATTTAATTTCTGAAATGAATGGCAATATTCTGAAGAAAGAATTTATTAAATTAGAACAATTAATAAAAGAACGAAGTCAAGTTGAATCAGGATGGTTTGAAGAGTTTTCAGAAGATTCCCCTCTTGAGGGGCAAGCTTGGGATAGGGACCCAAGCTTGGAAGGCGGGGTGGATAAACTTACTCCACCTCCCCCCAATCCCCCCAAGGGGTACTCCTCAAGAGGAGAATTAAATTCTAAAGGACACACCAGAATCGGAGTGCAAAAAGGAGGCACTTTAATGCAGGCATTGAGTGGGGTTCGATTGTCCAATAAGACTCTAGAGCCACATAATGATTCTTTGTCTAATCGAAATAGCTTCGATATATTAAAGAAAAAAAGACGAGAAGATATAATAAGGACAATAAAAACAAGTGAAGGTGGCTCAACCATAACGGACATTAAAAATAAATCTAAAGAACTTTCTATTCCAGCAGAAGCGCTAGTCTCTTGTAGTGAAAAAACATTACAAAGAGAGTTAATAGCAATGGTTAAAGATGGTGTCCTTTATAAGACCGGAGAGAAACGATGGAGCCGATATTCCATTTCTAAGCCCTTGCATTCTATTTAAAAATATGTAAGTATTGAGGATGTGGAGTTATCCACATAATATATTGCTCTATTTTGGAGCTATATATTATAATAAGTATATTGTTTTGATGTCGTTCGGACATTATGAAAATAAATTTTCATATGCTCCTCGCTAATCAAAATAATGTATTGTGTTTACGGGGTTGCACTTTTTGTGTAATGCTGTTCACAAATTTTGTTTTCGTTTTGATCCTCGCTTGCGATTTCGTCGAAAAAATTTCAAGTGATGCTTGGCGAAAATAAATGTTCTTCAAAAACAAAATAGTTTATTTCGTTTTTGAAGTTAAGTTTATCTCTGTTCACTATTTACTTGTTCACCACATTATTATTCTTTATTATTAATTTATTGGTGGATGAAAATGGTGATGGAAAAAAATACGCTTTTAGTTTTGTCGAAACTAATTAATGGCGTAAAAAAATAAAAAAATTTATGAGTAATGTATTAAAATCAAAATACCTTCTTGGGGTAATGATTGTAGCGGGTCTTGCTTTCGCTTTCGCTTTCGCAATGTTTGCGACGACAGCTTCAGCTGATTGTTCAATCACTACTACATTAAGAGTAGGTTCTAGGGGTCTTGAGGTTCAATGCCTTCAGACAGCCTTGGGTATTAGCGCAGATGGGAGCTTCGGTCCTATGACCAAGGCCGCTGTCATGACTTTCCAAGCTAGTTCAGGTTTAGTGGCTGATGGAGTATTCGGTCCTATGTCTCGAGCTGTTTGGATGGGCAATAATTCTATGTCTTTCCCAGCAGGTTGTTCTTCAACTTCTGGATATAGTACAACAACAGGTCTACCTTGTTCGGGAGGTTCAACTCTTCCAGCAGGATGTATGCCTGGTTACCTATTCAGTTCAACTACCGGTGCATCATGTACAGGTGGAACAACTCCAACCACAACTGGTCCTCTAGAAGGTGGAGCAGGCTCAATTACTTTAACTGCTTCAGGGTCCTACTCCAGCGAGAAAGTTGGAGAAGGTGATAAAGACGTAAAAGTTATGGGAGTTGATGTTGAAGCTGCTAATGAATCAGATGTTCAACTTCTTTCAACAAAAGTTGAATTCGTTCAAGCCACTGCAGGTGATCCAAAACAAGTTTGGAAATATGCATCAGAAGTATCTGTGTGGCTTGACGGAGTGGAAGTTGGGCGTGTAGGTACTAGTGATTTTTCAAAGTCAGGCAACTACTACTCCAAGACTATCACTCTTGATAATGCTATAATTAGAGCAGGAGCTAAAAAGGAACTAGTGTTTGCTGTTTCGGCTCTTTCAAGCCTCGAGTCAACTGACATTGATACTGACGCTTGGAGTGCTGACCTTATCAACCTGCGATTTGAAGATGCATCTGGTGTTGTTATAACCGAGTCTGCAGATGCTGCTGCCACAGCAGGTGGAACATACGCAAAGACTTTTGATTATGCATCATTTGCGACAGCAACCGGTTCATCATTGACATTAACTCTTGCTGATCAGAAAATAAATGATGTCCATCTTCTTGACTCAGATGACGTACTGGATACATCTCACCCAATTGCATCAATTTGGATGGATGCAAAGGGTTCTAATATTTGGGTAGATGACATGGTGTCAACTATTGCAACAACTGGAGAAGCAAATGAATCTCTGATTGTCATCAGTACTTGGATTGAGGTTAAAGGTGTACGCATCAGTGAGAAAGAAGCTGTTGCTGATGCTGGAGCTGTGACTTACGACAAGCTTGATCGTACAATTTCAGCCGGAACTAAAGAAGAATGGATCTTCTGGGTAGAAATGCAGGATGTGAACGGAGCCCTTGATGATGGAGATACTGTACAACTTACAGTAACTACTGCTTCAACTGTAGCTCAAGACGGAGCAGGAGACACGCTTACAGCTGCAGGATCTAACCCTGTTGGTGGAGTACATCCGATGTACGACAATGCCATTAGACTTACTGGTACTACCCAAAGCGCAACAGCTTTCACTGTTGATGGAGTAAACAATGATCGCGTAGAACTTACATTGAATTTTGATGTATTTAACTACGGTGATACAACATTGTACATTCCAGATGGTGATACTTTGACTGGTACTCCTAGCACATCGGCTACAACAACTGCGCCTAGCACAACCGAGAAAGTGGGATACCACATCCAGACTGCTGGCACAGTTACACCAGGCACAAATGATATCTCTGCTGTATTGTCGGAGTCAGACCCTGATCTTGTATTGAAGACTAACTCATACGAGCTCGCGTCTGGTAAGACAGGAACACTTAGCTTGAAAGTTACTGTTGCCACAGATGCTAACCCATCTATTGACAACGTAGCATTCCGAGCACTCCTAGCAGGACTAGGATGGGCTACAAGTGACTCAGCAACAGCTGCTGTGGTGTATACAGCTAACCTAACGGACTACAAGACAGATTACGCAACACTTGCTGACTAAGGTCGCTTTGTTGGTAACTGCTTGATGGTTCTTCAGGTAGGTGTAGACGACGAAAGTCGTCAAAATAAAAACCCTCGCTTCGGCGAGGGTTTTTATTTTGCTTGATTTAGCATTTTAAATGAAGTAATATAATGTCTATATGGACGACACTGAAAATAAAAACAATTTTCTGCTAAAAACACTGCGGATACTGTTGATAGGTACCCCATTTCTCTTTACCCTTATTTATGTGCCTGGGTTTGTGTTTCCCGGAAGTTTTCCTCGCACCATTTTCTTATATATTGCTGTTTCCATCACACTGGTTTTATGGCTGTTGTATTCTTTCAAGCAAGGGCGTATCACAATACAAAAAAATTGGCTGACTGTGGCTGTGCTTAGCTATATTGCGGTCTTATTTATTTCAGGCCTTGCGGGCGGACATTTTGAATATGCATTTTTTGGAACATTTGGCCGTATGACCGGCATTGTTACCATGTTGTACATTTCTTTTTGGTATCTGGTTGCTTCGTCAATATTACAAAAGCGAGATTGGGTATACTTACTACGACTACTATTATTATCAGGCGCTATTCTGGCCATTATCTCTTTTTTAAATCTAAATGGTTTAGATATTGAGTTTTTTGATTTTCTGACACAGGGAGGCTCACTATTTGCTAATAATACTTTTTCTGGAATTTATTATTTATTCGCCTTTTTCTTTGGCGTTATTTTATTTTTTCAAGAAAAATCTTGGAAGTGGCGAACAGCTTATATATCAGCAATGTTCGTTATTTTAATTAATCCTGATATTTTTAATTTTCAGATTTTACAAAATATTGGAATGATTAAAGATGTATTTAATAATCCCACACTTGTTCTAGGGACAGCTCGAGCTTCTTCTATAACAATGGGTGGAGGAATTATTGTCGCGATAGCAATGTATTTTATACACAGGACTGGGCGTATTTCAGTTAAGATAAAAAGTATTTTGTTTGGATTGATACTTCTTTCTATGTTGCTTGCCGCAATTGGCTTCGTGTGGTCTGCAGTATCACAAAAGGGAGCGGGGTATGAATTTCTAAACAGTCAAAATGATTTTCCGCGGCCTATTGCCTGGGGTCAGGGAGTTGAAGCATTTAAAAACAAGCCGCTGTTTGGTTATGGCCCCAACGGTTTTGAGTATGCTTTTCAAGATACACTCACTCCTGATATTCCGTTATTAAAGGGGGGGAAATGGTTTGACAAGGTGCACAATGGTTTCTTGGAGCCCTTGGTTGATACAGGCATAGTGGGCATATTTAGCGTACTTGCAATCTTTTTGGCTACTTGCTGGCATAGTTTTATTTATTACAGGCGCACGAACGATTTTTCGGCAATTGTGGTTGTTTTGCTATTAGTTTTACATTTTATTCAAATACAAACTTCGTTTAATATAAATACAAGTTTCTTGATGATATTTATACTCTTGGCGTATGTGACATCGTACGAGGCGTCTCACACCTCTTATGCTCTTTCACGTTTTACTAAAATATCACTACTGTCTTTGGGGTCGGGTATTATATTAGTTTCTATGATTTTTACAGCTATTATACCTGCAAAATATGGTTATAGTATTCCAAAGGCCATGGCTTCTGGTAATTTCGATAAACGGATGAGCCTATATAGGTCATTGCAGTCAATGTATGGTTATCCGGCGGATATGGTGTTTACTACTGCTGAGACATTTACCAATGCTTTGATAGAAAATCTTGAGCCTTTTAATAACGACAGGGCAAGGAGAGGTATAGCTATGGAATATAATGCATTACTTGATTTATACGAATCACACTACGATCAATATAAGGATAACTTTAGGTATATGAATAACTATACGCTTATGATCTTTATAGCGCGACTTTTTGGTGTTGATCGTTTAGATCGTGCCGCAGAGCTAGTGGCAAGCGCCAAAAAACTTTCGACAGCTGTGCCACAGGTCTTCTGGTTGGCCGCGCTACATGCTAAGTATACAGGTAATGAAGAGCTTGCTTTCGAAGAGGCTGATAAGGCAATTGAATTATGTGAATTAAACATCGCAAGATTTGATAAAAGTCAGCTTGGCAGTTTTTGTAGTATATCGTCGCAGCTCCGTACTTTTCTGGAAGCAACAAAGGGTTCAAAGAAAAATGTGTTTTTTCATTTGCAAGAAATATAGTTTTTCTCACGGACGTTGGACACCTGTAGACAGGGAAAAGTGGATAACTTTCTTGCTTGCGTTTTTTACTCAGTGGTATAATAAATATTATTATGTTTTTTAGTGTTTTTTCAAAAAGGAAAAATATAATTTATGGAAAACATTATGAATAAAAATATATGGGTGAAAGTAATTATTATTTTAGCGGTGATAATCGTGCTTGGTTTTTGGTATGCTGGCAAAAGATATGATCAAGGATACGAGGCGGCTATTGCTGATATCAAAGCCCAGCAAGAAGAGGCTGGAAATAAAGCAGCTCAGACGGCAAGCGATGAGGCTAATCCTTTCAAGGTAGCAAATCCGCTACAAGGAGTTGAAGCCAATCCATTTGAAAAAGCCAAGAAAACTTTGAATCCATTTGATTAAAAAACTAAAATATAACTATATGAACTTAATTAAAAGAATAAGTCTGTCCCGAATGGCGATAGGACTAGTAGGGATAGTGTTAGCGCTGATGCTGGTGTTCGGTGTCGCTTTAGCGCCAACTGAAACTACTGCTCAAACAACTATTGCCACTGATATTCCGCAAGAACTTGTTTCCTTGGCGCAGGATTTGGATTGTCAGACTGTAGCTCAATGCGCCGAAAAATTTGACGCCAACTTTGAGCAAGGCATCACCTTGGCTCAAAAATACGACATTTACACCCCAGAAGAAAAAAAATTGGCCGCTACTTTCCAAACAGAAGTTTTGGAGCGGTTGCGCACAGTCAGCCAAGATAATTTTGAGGAAGAAATATTGGCACTAGCCAACAAAATTTTAAAAGAAAAACCAGCTTTGGCTAAGACAATGGGTGTTACCCGGCAAGGAGTGGACAGTGCTGAAATAATTATAAATACTGTCAAAGATGCTGGTGTAGATATTGGAATTTGTCAAAAGTCGCCGGAAGATTTATCCCGTGAACAGCTGATTGCCTGCATTAAGGCTAGCAATGACTTGTCTAGCAAAGAAAAAGTAGTTGGAGATTATATTCCGAAGGAAAATACAAAAGCAAAAGAAGCGGAGCGGATGCTGGACCTTGAAAATTCCTTACTGGCTGGAGAATATTCAGGACTGGGAAAAATCGGGGTTGAGCAAGCCGGACAAATTTGTCTGAAACCCGGTTCAGAATCTATCGCCGATTGCGACCAAATTGCCCAAAGATTTTTCGGTAATGAGGGTGTAAAGTATTTACAAGAAGCAAGGCAGCAAACAACCCGAATCAAAGAATACTATACCCAGGGCATTGAAAAGATGGAGTTAGTGACACCAGATGGGCAAAAATTGATTGGCAAGGGCGCGATTAAAAATGCCTGCGATAAGGCTTTTGAGAATAGTAATCTCGGTTTGGCGCGCGCCTGTGGAAATTTTGCCGTCAAGAACGGCTACGCCACTCAGGCGGAAATTGAAGATGGATTAAAACTCATGGAGAGCTTCTCGCAAAAAGCGGAAGGAGTCAATTTTGACAATTGTCGCTTCAATCCAGAATCCTGCCGGGAATTCTTGCCCGATGAATTTCGCTCGCAATTTGATTCCCAATTTGAAATTATTAAAATAATGTCTGAGTCTATAGGCTTTGACCCAGCTCGCTGTGAAAACTCTTACGACCCTGATATTGGCAAGCGATGTCTAGAAGGGGCGAAAAAAGCATTGAGTCAAGTTGAAGCGATTGCCCAAAAATCTCCAGAGGCGCGCAGAATTGTTGATGAAATCAGGTCTCATATTAATGAAGGGGAGCGCATGACGGAGAGGCGAGACAAATTTCATGAAGAATCAAGGGCGGGAGGAAACGCCGGACCTGGAGGATGCCGAGGACCCGAAGAATGCTTCAAATACTGCAGTCAGCCAGTCAATTCAGCCGAGTGCATTTCCTTCGGAGCCAAAAGTCAGATTTTTGACCAAAATACAGTCGTTCAGAGATTCAATATCGTCAATGAAAGTAATCAAGGATTTGATTACAGGTCTTTCCCAAACCTACCGGATTCTTCTGGCCAGTTTGGACAACAACCGAGATTTAATAATCAGTATCCTCCTCAGAATCCTTATCCGCCAAGGCAACCAGCCGGCCCAAGTCCGGAATGTATGGCGGCCATCAGCAGTGGTGATTTTGCTAAAGCAAAAACTGCCTGTTCTTCCGTCACAGAAAATTATCCTAGGCCGATTGCAGAGCCATTTCCTGTTTGTCCGGTATATGCTATGCCATCGCCATGTCCAGCAGGTCAAATGCGACAACCGGTCTCTGATGCTAAAGGGTGTCCGACTTATGGCGCCTGCACTGTGATAGAAAATTACAAACCAGTTGACACTAGTCCGAGACCTTGTTCTTCTGGGCAGTATTGGAACGGCACGACATGTGTCGCGTCTCCTATACCACAATGCTCGTCTAATCAATGGTGGGATTCAAACACACAAACCTGTAAATCTTCTCAGCCCGTCAGTAACAGCTGTGGAAGTCTAATTACTCAGGCCACTTGTCAGGCAAGTCCCGGTTGCGGTTGGGCCAATGGCGCCTGCGGAGGAAATACGACAACTGGTAATACTTGCCCTGCCGGACAATACTGGTACTATCCGCCAGCCGGAGGCGCGGGATACTGTATGTCTTCAAACAACACAACTTGTACTTCCGGTCAATACTGGAACGGCACGGCTTGCGTAAGTTCTCCGACCTCCACTAGCTGGTCCAGTAAAACTTGGACATTTAAAGATGGTACGACTCAATCTTCTTCAATTTTAAGCAGAACGGATAGTGAATATACTGCTTATATCAGTAGAATAGAAAGCGATTGTCGCGCTAAATATTTTGCCGGCTGGAAACCAGGAGCGGGCGATCAGACTAATTGGCAAGGTTTTGGTGTGCCTGAATGTTCTACCACAGCGACCACTACTACTGCCACAAGCTGCGCTTCCGGTCAATATTGGAACGGTTCGGCTTGTGTTGCAAATACCAGCGGCAATTGCCCGACCGGTTACCACTCCCACAGCGAGAGCGGCGGGTTCTGCATGAATGACCAGGAAAATTATTCCGGCACTTGTTACAATTCCGCCGGCACAGCGACAATGGTTTGCCCGCAGCAAACTTATGCCGGTCCGGGCTGTGCCTCCGGCCAATACTGGAACGGTAGCGTATGCGTGAGCTCCGGTAGCGGCTGCGGTTCTTACACTAATCAGGCGAATTGCGTCGGTTCTTCTTTAGGATGTAACTGGAAGACATCTGGCAGTAATGGTTGGTGCGAGCAGGCAACAACCGCCGGCTCATGCGGGAACTATATCTGCGAAAGCGGTGAGACGACAAGTTGTTTGCGTGACTGCGCTACATATACTTCATGTCCTTCCGGCCAGTATTGGGATTATTCAGCGAATAGTTGCAAAAGCAATACTTCATATGGGGGATGTACCGGTACAACCCAGTCATCATGTACTTCAACATCGAATTGTTATTGGAATTCCTCAGGCAATTACTGCTATTATCAATCAACTTCGCCAAGTAATACATCATGCCCCTCTGGCCAATACTGGTACACTCAGCCAAGCGGCGGCTCGGGTTACTGCATGACTTCAACTACCTCCAGTTGTCCTTCCGGACAGTACTGGAACGGTTCATCATGTGTTAGTTCCACTACTTCTACCACCTGTTCTTCCGGACAATACTGGAATGGCACGGCCTGTGTTGCGACTTCTACCACTGATTGTCCTTCCGGACAATACTGGAATGGCACAGCTTGCCAAAGCAATACAACAACGTCACCCACCACTAGTAGTACCACTTGTTCTTCTGACCAGTATTGGGACGGTTCGAGTTGCGTAACCTCTCCTACCCCTGAACCTACCGCGATGATATTGTGCAATCAATCTGGCGGGGATTGGACCGGCGCAGCCTGCAACTTGGCAAAAAATATATCTGACCAAAAAGATTACTACAATTACTATCAAAAACAATCCATTCCATTATTGGGTCAGGTCTTTGCGGCAGTTGCTGATTTATTCAGATAACTTTCTCGCAGGTGTTGGACACCTGTAGACTGGTTCTAATTTCTAGATAGCAAAAATTACCCCTTTGCAAGAAGCTCAGGGTTGTTTTTGCGCTTGATTGAAATTTGCATAAAATATATGGTTTGTTATTATATACATATAAAGTATATTATGAATAAAAACACTAAAAATTCAAAGTTTTACGGAAAGTATTGAAGAGAGAGGTTATACAGTTATTAAAGGAGCAGTAATTATATTAGAATGATATAAATAATTTGCTATGACAAAAATAATCGTAACCGGCGGAGCGGGGTTCATTGGGGCGCATATTGCGAATGCCCTTGTTGAAGAGGGATACGAAGTTCACATCGTAGACAATCTGTCTGTCGGCAAAAAAGAAAATGTAAATCCAAAAGCAACGTTGCATATTGTGGATATAAGAGATAGAGAGAAATTAATACCAATATTTAAAAATGCGAAATATGTTTTTCATGAGGCTGCTTTGCCTCAAGTTCAATATTCTATAGAAAATCCAATTGAAACCCATGAAATAAATGTGCTGGGTACACTAAATGTTTTAGAAGCTTCAAGGATAAATAAAGTCACCAAGGTAATTTTCGCTTCTTCTAGCGCTGTGTATGGTAATCAAGAGAAATTACCGATAACTGAGAGCATGCAAGTAAATCCTTTATCTCCTTATGGCGCTCAAAAATATATAAGCGAAGTTTATATGAAACTCTATTCAGAGATTTATGGACTCAAGACTGTAACGCTCCGATATTTTAATGTTTATGGGCCCAGACAAAGCGCGAGCGGAGCTTATGCTTCCGTGATTCCTAAATTTATAGAATTTCGCAAAAAAAATGAACCGCTTCTTATAACCGGAGACGGAGAACAAACAAGAGATTTTGTAAATATAAAAGATATTGTTTCAGCTAATATTTTAGCCATGAGAGGAGAGAAGGTTGGGAAAGGTGAAGTTATCAATATTGGAGGGAGTAATCAATATTCCATCAATTATATTGCAAAATTGGTGGGAGGAGATATTTCTTATATTTCTCCTAGGATAGAACCTCGAAAGACGCAAGCAGGGATATTAAAAGCTAAAGAGTTTTTAAATTGGGAGCCATGTGTTATCCTAGAAGAAGGTATAGAAGAATTAAAGAAATATAATAATATCTAAGTTACATAACAAATATGAGCAATAAAAAAAGAGCATTAATTATTGGAATAACGGGACAAGATGGATCTTATCTGACAGAATTTCTGTTGGAAAAAGGTTATGAGGTGCACGGGATGATCCGGCGCTCGTCAAGTTTCAATACCGAGAGGTTGAAGAAAATATATGAAGATCCACATGTTGAACGTCGTCATCTGATTCTCCACTTTGGAGACCTATCTGATTCTAATAGTATAAATAGTATGATAAATAAAAGTAGGCCGGATGAAATTTATAATCTTGGCGCGCAGAGTCATGTTCGAGTGAGTTTTGATATTCCAGAATACACAGCTGAAATTGATGCACTGGGAACATTAAGGTTGTTGGATGTGATTAAGGAACAAAATTATCCAATAAAATTTTACCAAGCGGGCAGTAGTGAAATGTTTGGAAAAGTTCTGGAAACTCCACAAAAAGAAACAACTCCATTTAATCCACAGAGCCCTTACGGTTGCGCAAAAGTTTTCTCTCACTTTATTTGTAAAAATTATCGTGATTCTTATAAAATATTTATCTGTAATGGGATTCTTTTTAATCATGAATCACCTAGGAGGGGTAGAACTTTTGTGACAAAAAAGATAGTTGAAGGTCTGGTAGACATAAAACTTAGCAAAAAAGATAAAATATTTTTAGGGAATCTAGATGCGAAGCGAGACTGGGGATATGCTAAAGATTATATCAAAGCAATGTGGCTCATGCTTCAGCAAGACAAGCCGGATGATTATGTGATAGCTACAGGGGAAACACATTCTGTGCGGGAATTTGTCGAATATGCCGCATCTTTGGTGGGGTGTAAAATTGTTTGGCAAGGGAAAGGGCTGGAAGAAGTCGGCATAGATGAAAAATCAGGGAAAGTTCTTATAAGTATAGATGAAAATTATTACAGGCCATCGGAAGTGGATATATTATTAGGAGATAGTACGAAAGCAAAAGAAAAGTTAAATTGGAGCGCAGAGGTAAAGTTCAAAGACCTTATAGACTTAATGGTAAAGGGAGAATTTGAAGATCGCGGACTTTCCAGTAAAGATTATATAAAGTAGTTATGAACAAAGATGCAAAAATTTATATTGCAGGGCACAATGGGCTGGTTGGTTCTGCTATTATAAGAGAGTTAAAGAAAAAAGGATACACGAATCTTTTAACAAAAACTCGCAAGGAATTGGATCTGACTAGGCAAGACCTAGTCGAAAGTTTTTTTGATAAAGAAAAACCGGAATATGTTTTTCTTGCCGCTGCGAAAGTCGGAGGTATTCTTGCCAACGATCTATACTCCGCAGACTTTATAAGAGATAATCTTATGATAGAAACGAATGTCATAGATTCAGCTTATAAAAATGGTGTAAAAAAATTATTATTTCTCGGTAGTTCTTGCGTTTATCCAAAAAACGCTCCTCAACCGATTAAAGAAGAGTATTTACTTACAGGCGAACTTGAGTTTACAAATAAAGCTTATGCTATAGCTAAAATTGCCGGCATCATTATGTGCCAATCATATCACAAGCAATTCGGAACAAATTATATAAGCGTAATGCCAACCAATTTATACGGACAAGGCGACAATTTTGATTTGGAAAGTTCACATGTATTGCCGGCAATGATTCGCAAATTTGATGATGCCAAGCAAAACAACTTCAAAGAAGTAACATTATGGGGCACAGGAAATCCTAAAAGAGAATTTTTACATGTGGATGATTTAGCAAATGCGTGTTTATTTTTAATGAATAATTATAATAGTCCTGAAATTATAAATATTGGTACCGGAGAAGATTTATCTATTTTAGAATTGGCTAATATTATAAAAAAGTGTATTGGGTATGGTGGAAACATTGTCTGGGATTCAACAAAGCCAGACGGAACCCCTCGTAAATTACTAAATGTGTCTAAAATACGGTCTCTAGGCTGGAAGTACAGTATTAACCTACAAGAGGGTATACAATGCACCTACGAGTGGCATAAGGTTAATAGGGTATAAATAAATGATAATTGTAAGATTGAAAGGGGGTTTAGGTAATCAGATGTTTCAATATGCCTTAGGACGTGTTTTGGCGTTAAAAAACGGGACAGAGCTTAAACTCAATACCTCTTTTCTCAATCTGAATTTTAAAAGTATTACAAAAAGGATTTATAATTTGGATGTTTTTAATATTAGGGCAGGAATAGCTAAAGAATCGGATATTCCTTTTATTTTTAGATTACCTAATAACAAAATTTGTCTATATCTTATATTTTTGTTTAGAAAAATTATAAAAAGCAATGGTCAGGAAAAAAGTTTTAATTTTAATAAAAAAATATTATCTGTCGGGAGAAATGCATATCTCAATGGATATTGGCAAAGCCCAAAATATTTTGAAGGTTTTGAGGAGGTAATCAGAAAAGATTTTACTCTTAAAAATCCTCCTGCTCAAAACATTCAAAATCTAGCAGGGGAAATAGAAAAAATTAATTCACTTTGTATTCATGTGCGCAGGGGCGATTATATAGGAAACAAAAATCACGAAATTGTAAATCAGGAGTATTATGAAAAAGGAATAGAACACATTTCTCAGAAAACGAGTATAGAAAAAATATATATTTTTTCTGACGATATAGCTTGGTGTAAAAATAATCTGAAATTTGATTTTCCTATTATGTTTGTCGATGATGAATACGCAGGAGAAAAAGATGAAGGGCATATGTTTTTAATGAGTAAATGTAAAAATTTTATAATTGCGAATAGTAGCTTTTCTTGGTGGGGCGCGTGGCTTTCGAATAATAAAGATAAAATTGTAGTTTGTCCTAAAAAATGGTTTCCAAATATATCCATAGATACAAGTGATTTAATACCAAAAAATTGGATCAGAATATGACCCTTCGATGAAAACTCCCGTTCGAGGGCTTGAGCAAGCCCCTCAGGGCAGTCGAAAGCAGGGTCATGGTGAATAAAATTGAACCATGAAAGATATAATCAATAAAATTAAAAATCTGTCGCTAGAGGAGATAAATAAAAATTTAATCCTCGTGGCTTTGCTTGTCTTAATTTACAGGATGGGGAATTTTTACAATACTTTTATTCCGAAGCCTTTCGAAATAATTGTCTTACTGATTGTTCTGCTGGCTATTGTTGATGCATTAAAAAACAATAAATTGAAAGAGTTTTTCTTTGCCATACCCAGGGATATAAGAATAGCTTTTATCTGCTTAATTTTTTCAGTTCTGATCGGCTGGGGGGCATCTCTTCTTAAAGGTATTCCGACTACTTTCAACACGATTTTAGAGTTCGGCACTTTTATGTTTTCTCTAAGTATATTCTTGCTTATACTAATCTATACCAGAAATGATAAAAATTATATAAAGATATATTTTTACGCCCTGCTCTTGCCGGCGGTATACGCGGTTTTTATATTCTTACCAAAAATCGCGTATTATTTACATCTGGGCAATGCTGGCACTTTTTTAGGCCTTACCATGAATCCAAATATAATATCCAAGATATTGCTTATTCCGGCGATGCTTTTTTTCTCTTTTTCTTTATTCAAGTCGGATAAAAAATGGGTCAGGTTGGGGCATATTGCGCTTGCCGTTGCGGTGGTATCTTTGTTGTTCTGGGTCGCCTCTAGAGGGGGGCTGATTGCTTTGGCTCTTGGCTCGCTCTTTGTGTGGCTTGTTTTTGCCCTTCACCACTTCAATTGGAAGAAATTACTCATCAGTGGAATTTTAATTTTCACCATTCTTGTAGTCGGATTTGCTTTAACTCCCGATACCGGAAAGCAGAGAGTGGTTTTAAGGATTTTATACCCGAGCGGATCTGATTATTCCGATTACGTGGATGTTCAAGATAAATCCACCAGGAATGTAATTTCTAAATTTATTTCTGAAAAATCTGGAAGCCCTATTTTTATTTATTCCGAAAGAGAAACTCGTTTTCAAATCTGGCCTTTTTATCTCAAACAAGTGTTGATAAATCCGCTGGGCATTGGGCCCAATACTCATTTAAGCTTTAGTCTTACAGATAATAACGGAGAATATATAAATTCGGGCCCACATAATACTTTTCTACAAATTTGGTTATGGGGAGGACTATTGGGTATATTTAGTTTTCTATATATCTTTTTTAGCGCATTCAAAAATTTGGCGGTAAAATTGAAAGCTGATTTCAATCCGGAAGCTTTGGCGATGCTCGGTGCTCTTTTTGCCGTGAGCGTTTCCATAATGTTTGACGACAGCTTGTCCTTTTTCTGGTTTTTTATAATTTTAGCTTTAGCTTTAAAATATGAAAATGCCCGCAGTTAGCATAATTTTGCCCGCATATAATGGCGCGCAGTGGATTGAAAAGGCAATCCGGAGCGTGTTAGCGCAGTCGTTTTCTGATTTTGAATTCCTTATAATAAATGACGGCTCTACCGATGACACGGAGACCATCGCTCTTCGTTTTGTCGGACAAGATCGTAGAATACGGTATATAAGAAATAAGCGTAATCTTGGCATACAAAGAACCCGCAATATCTCCCTGGAACAATCGCACTGTGACTATATAGCTGAAATTGACCAAGATGATGAATGGGTAGACAGAGATAAGATAAGGAAACAATTAGACTTCCTGAAGACCCACCCCGATCATGTATTAGTCGGGACGGGCGCGATTATGATTGATAGCAGGGGAAAAGAAATAGCAAGATACCTTATGCCAGAAACCGATCAAGAAATTAGAAAAAAACTGTTGCGAAAAAATTGCTTTATTCACTCAAGCGTGATGTACAGGAAAAATCCGGTCAAGGAAATAGGCGGTTATACCATCGACAGAATGTCCGAAGACCATGATTTATGGCTTCGGCTCGGCCGGATCGGAAAGTTTGGAAATTTGCAAGACTATGCGGTCAAGTATTACTTAAACAGCAAGGGCTACAATTCCCAGGATAAGTTTTTGCGTCTGAAACAAAACTTACTCTTTGCGAAAGAACACAAAGATTTTTACCCCAACTATATTTTCGCGGTGATTATCGGCTGGGCAAAGATTTTTTTCACTCCGATTTTTTATTTAATGCCTACGAAAATAAAAGGCATACTCCTTAAGTTCTACAAAAGAATCTAAGATAGCAGACTGCGTCCGATGTAGTCCTTGCAAACTATTTTCAGATACTCTTCCACGGGCAAAGAGTTTTTAAATGAGGTATTCTCAATTAGTTTTTGTTGGGAATATACTTTCTTGCTTGTCAAAGCTTTAAGCCGAGAGAAGGTTAACGGACCTTTTTTATTTATAAGCGTGTAGCAGGCAGTCAGTATTGCGGTAACGACAATTGCGATTGGATAGGGGATAGTTTGGGTTTTTTTAGTTATAGTCGGGGGTATGTTTTTTACCAACCTGTCCATGTCTTCGTAAGCAATCGCATTACCTGCAATGTAGGTGTCGCCATAGGGAATATCTATTTCGCCAAGTATTTCCAGAGCCTTTACGACTTCGTTGATATGCACAATGTTGTACATGCCGTGGCCGATGTTTTTGTAAAGGCCATTACGCATGCTCTTGAGCAAATGAAAAAAACTGTCTGTTTCAGGATTATCTTTAACGCCAAAAATAGTGACAGGTCGCAGTATATGAGCTTTTAACCCTCTCTTGATCCCTGCTAAAACTATTTGCTCCGCTTTGTATTTTGATATTTCATACGCATTTTGCGGATGGCAAGGGGTGCGCTCATCTAATATTTTTTCTTTTGTTTTGCCTACCGTTCCCGCGCTTGATACATAAATGAGCTTACAGTCCTTTTGAAGAGTAGCGGTGACTATATTGCGTGTTCCTCCAATATTTACAGCCTCCATATTTTTTAGGTCATTTATGACACCGGCGCAGTGATATATGGTCGTGACTCCTTCCGGAATTGTTAAAGGTTTTGTAATATCAGCGATGAACTCTTCCACGCTGTTGTCATTATCAAATATATTTGATGCTGTGCGTGTGAGCGCGTAGATATGTGTGCCTTGTTGTGACAATGCGCGAACGAGGTGTTGCCCTATGAACCCCGTAGCGCCCGTAATTAGGATTTTTTTATTTAGTTCGTTGTCCATATGATTATAATATAGTATACTACAGCGGTATTTGTGTCTATACAACAAAGAGATTTCTCATTGATAAGTCAATTGTGCCATGAAATATAAAATAAAAAATATGAATTTGGCGGTAAAAGGTATGGCTAGAATAGAATGGGCCGGACGGGATATGCCAGTCTTGGCGAAGATGGCAGCAGATTTCAGAAAAACAAAGCCATTTAAAAATATCACAATCGGGGCGTGCCTTCATGTCACAGCAGAGACTGCGAACTTGATGATTGCTTTAAAAGAGGGTGGCGCCAGTGTCGGACTCTGCGCTTCGAATCCTCTTTCGACTCAAGATGATGTTGCTGCGGCATTAGTTAAAAATTTTAAAATTCCAGTTTTTGCGATTAAAGGTGAAAACAAGAAAGAATACTTTTCTCACTTGTCAGCCATTCTTGATATGAAGCCGAATATAACCATGGATGATGGTGCAGACCTGGTATCCGAATTGCACTCTAACCGTTCCGCTCAAATATCAAAAATTATCGGTGGTACGGAAGAGACGACTACCGGTGTGACTCGACTGAAATCTATGGCAAAAGAAGGCGCACTACTTTTTCCTGTCATTGCCGTGAATGATTCTATGACCAAGCATTTTTTTGATAATCGATACGGTACAGGGCAGTCTACTCTGGATGGAATTATTAGGGCTACGAATAAACTGATAGCAGGTTCTGTTTTTGTAGTTGCCGGATATGGCTGGTGCGGAAAGGGACTGGCAATGCGGGCTCGTGGAATGGGAGCAAATGTTGTAGTTACGGAAATTGATGCAGTGAAAGCTCTAGAAGCTTTGATGGATGGATTTCGAGTTATGCCCATGACGGAAGCAGCCAAAGAAGCTGATTTCATTTGCACTGTCACTGGCAACACTAGTGTCGTTGGTTTCGATGCATTTAAGGTTATGAAAGACGGATGTATAATTTCAAACTCAGGGCATTTTGATGTTGAAATTGATCTTGTTGTGCTTAAAAAAATTACAAAGACCAGAAAAGTTCTGCGCGATTTCGTGGAAAGCCATGAATTGAAGAGCGGTAAAACAGTATTTGTGCTTGCCGGTGGCAGGCTGGTTAATCTCGGGAGTGCCGAGGGGCATCCAGCATCGGTAATGGATATGAGCTTTGCTAATCAGATATTGGCTGTGGAATATATTATAAAAAATGGAAGAAAACTGGATAATTCAGTTCATGTCTTGCCTGAAATTTTAGATAGAAAGATTGCCGTTTTGAAATTAAGAAGTCTAGGAGCTCAAATCGATGTTTTGTCAAAAAAACAAAAAGAATATATGGCTGGTTGGCATGATGGCACGATATAAACTATGAAAATTGCAATAATCGGCGCTCAAGGGGTAGGTAAGACCACTTTAGCTAAACAAATCAACGAGCATTATCCTGATTTTAAAATTTTACCTGAAGCTGCACGATTAGCCAAAGAAGCAGGATATAACCTTGATAAAACTGCGACAACAAAAACAGAGCATTGGTTGATTGCGAAACAAATTGAGCTAGAAAATATGGAGGGTAAGTGGGTGGCTGATCGCTCCTGTATAGATTTACTTGCATACATACATCATTTGTTTTCCAAAGAATCCGCTTTAATTGAATTTGCTAATAAAACATTGGCGTCAAGATTTAGCAATTATGACTTGGTTTTGTATTTACCAAGTGGGGAATTTCTGATTGAGGACGACGGCGTGCGAACAACTGATATAAAATTTCAACAAGCTATAAATGAGCGGATTAGAGATGTTTTAGAAAAGCATGAAATTCCATTTGTTAGAATAGTTGGTTCACCTGAAGAACGATTGGCAAAAGTTAAAAATTTGCTTGCATTTTCTAGGTCAGTTTAGTAGTATTTAGATACAACTTAATATATCAAGAGTAGCGACGAGAGAATTGGCTCTATGACTCGCTCAGCAACCTGTAAAAGTAAGGTGCTAATTCCAACCAGATACTACTAAAAGGTAGTATAGGGAAAGATAAGTATGTTTAGTCAACATAAAAATCTTTCCTCTTTATCAGGGGATTTTTTATTTTTCAGCCTTAAGTTGATCCGCCTCAGGTGGAAATAATATATGTTTTATAAACACAATAACAACTATACCGTTGAAAGTGTAACTTCTGGGCATCCGGATAAAGTCTGCGACCAAATTTCAGATTCAATTTTAGATGCATACCTGACGCAAGACCCGAAGAGCCGTGTAGCGGTGGAGACTTTTGGGGGTCATGGAAAACTTGTTATTGGCGGGGAAGTAACTTCTAAGGGAGATGTTGACTATGTGAAGATTGCTTGCGAAGTTTATAAAAATATAGGCTATAAGAGCAATCTGGAAATTTCTGCAAATATTGTCAAGCAATCTCCAGATATTGCCATGGGAGTGGATACAGGTGGAGCTGGAGATCAAGGAATAATGTATGGTTTTGCGACAGACGAAACGCCAGAATTTTTACCGAAAGGCGTAGTATTAGTTCATAAATTGGCAAAAAGTTTAGAAGATGCCAGAAAAAGCAAAAAAATAAAATGGCTTCGTCCAGATGGCAAGACACAAGCGACTTACGCTAATGGTAAATTGCATACTGTGCTAGTGAGCACGCAACACACACTGGAAATAACACAAGAAAAAATTAAAAAAGAAATTACCAAAAAAATTATTTTTCCTTTGCTCTCAAAAAAAGAACAAAAGACAGTAAAAATATTAGTAAACCCGACAGGTAAGTTCGTTGCTGGTGGTTTTGAAGCAGACACAGGCCTGACTGGCAGAAAAATAATGGTGGACACTTATGGCGGAATTATCCCGCATGGTGGAGGGTGTTTTTCGGGCAAAGACGCGACTAAAGTCGACCGTTCCGGAGCTTATATGGCCAGATTTGTTGCTAAAAATCTGGTAGCTAATGGATATGGCAAAGACGTTCTGGTGTCAGTCGCCTACGCCATCGGCATAGCAGAACCATTAATGATAGAAGCCATAAATGAAAAAGGGGAAGACTTGTCCGAAGTAGTGCGAAAGAACTTCGACTTTCGTCCTCTTGCCATTATCGAACGCCTCGACCTGCGCAAGTCTATATTCAGACAAACAGCGACCTACGGACACTTTGGCAAAGCCGACTTACCCTGGGAGAAGATAGAAGGGATAAAGCAATAGAGAGTTTGCATTAAAAAATGCAAGTAAATTTTATTTTATATAAGTTTTTTTAAAAATAATTTAAGAGTATGCAGTGCGTGTCTAAAATTATAGAATAACGAAGTATGTGAACCCACAATAAATTGTTTCGAAGTGTCTTCGGGGCTTTTTCTTTTTAAGCTTATAACTCGTATATTCCAAGCGTATTTGCCTGTTTTATTCTTGAGTGTGCTCTCGATGGTGCCATCGTAATTAGATAATATATTTATGACTGCTTTAAAATTGTGCATTCCTTTTGGATCATGTAGGGTATTATAAACCAAATAAATATATTTAGAGTTGCTTAAAATCTTTTTAGTATATAATAATTGTGTTTCTGGGTTACATTCTGCCAATGATGAATCAGCTATTACTAAATCAGTATTAGAGAAATCTATGTTGTCTATATCAGAAACGTAGACAAATTTTATTTTTCCATTTAGTTCTTTAAAATTGGACAAATATTTTTTACAAAGTTCGATAACTTCTGGTAAATCTACTAACATGTATTCTTGGAAATCATATACAGAACTTAGTATTTTACATAGTCCACCATACCCCCCTCCTATCTCCACAATTTTTTTCGGCACGTTCCTTTCTAGAAGTTTCTTTATTTCAAAGTATGTATTTGCATATCTAATAGTGCTTGGTGCAACTTTTCCGATTCCTTCGAAAAATAAAAGTTGCGGATTGCCAATTTTTTCGTTTTCTCTGAATAGAGGTAATAATTCTACGAACTCCTCTCTTTTTCCTAAATTATCGATACTTTTTAATGCAATTTCTCCTACATCAAATTCATTCCCCTCAAGTATTTTTTGGAAATGTGGATCTCTTTTGAAATTTTTAAATAAAGTGTCATCGTTAACAAACGAAATACACGTATTGATATAATTTGTCGCTACTTCTTTATCTGGGGAATCCCAACCATATTTATTGTTTGTCATTATGTGAGTATACCATTTTTTTTATTTTTTAATAGTTTTTTATATTTCTCTTTATTGTCTAGAATATATTTTGGTAAATCTTTTTCATCAATCCAAAATTTAAATTTATTTCTTCCAACATAGTCTTTTTTCCCAAATCTTTCTTCCAATTTTTCCTGAACTTCATTCGTATTATAGCTATCTTTTGTGTAACTATCATTTAATTTTCTACGAACCTCATCAATTCCTCCTATGCTTGTAAAATGCCAGCCGCCGTTTTCTATATAAATGTATTTTGTTTTTCCTTTGGTGCGCAAGTGGTTTAGGCAGTTATTTTTTATATTTTTATACTTGGTAACCAAGGTGCCGGCCCAGGGCTCGTTTGATCTGTTGTTTAGATAGTAGGTGTAAACTTTTTGTCGCAATTTAAAAATGTCATCTTTCGTATAATCAATTAAAATTTCCGGATTCCATATCTCATCTACATCCCCGATAAAGCATATGTCGTTATCTTGCAGGTGGGTGAGGGCTTTTTTGATGCTTTCCTTTTGATAAAATTCTCTTCGCCAGTGCTCCGGTCCGTTTTTAGGCACGTTAGAGCTCTCGTCGGCAAGTCTCAGGATTTCTTCGTCATTTGGATAATCATCTATTACAAAGTATTTAATTTTATCAAGAAAAGGTGCGAAGCGTTCCTTTTGTTCATCAAAATATAACGGTTTTTTTAATCCAGAGAAAGTGGTCGGAGCCTCAACAATGACAAATTGATCCACTGAATCATGAAGTATATTTAAACGAATCTCCAGAATATCAGCTTCGCCGTTATAGGTGAAGACATCATAGATTTTAATTTTTTTTCTGTAATCTTTGATTTCTGCAGGCGTTAACCATCCCTTTCTGTATTTTTCGGCTTTTATTTTTTGCAATATGTTTTTGATGAAAAAAACCAGGAGCTTTTTATAGATTCTATAAAATAAATTTAGAGGTACTAATTTCAACATTTCAGGTTGAAACACTTTATCTGTGGTCCAAAGCGTATATAAAAATCTTTCTATAATTTGCGCTTCTCCTGGGGTAGCACTGTAATCAATGCACTTTCTTAATTTTTCATAAAATGCTTTTGGGTGTTTATGAATATCTTGTTTTGTAACGATATAATTTGACCCCGGGGCAAATTTTAAATATTTTGAAATTTCTATACCTAAAGGTTTTATAAATTGATTATAACTATTGAAATAGATTGAAGGGAAGGTTCTCAAATACCAGCTATTGTTTATCTCATTAAACATCCCATCTTCTCCATAGAAAGAGACTGGTAGATATGTTTTATGGTATTTTGTAAAGATGGGGGTGAAAGATGTATTATTGCAAATTTCATTGAATTCTTCTTGGGTAATATATTTAAATATATTACCTTTAGTCATTATCATAGATTCAGGCAAGTTATCATAATTATCTATGATGTATGTAAACTTATCATATAAATCCCAGCCGATATTTGGAACTTTTATTACCTTTTTTGGGTTAAAAGGTTTTATCCATTCATCCGTTGTGCTTCGGTCATATATTATATAGTTGTCTGTGTAGTCTAAAATCCAGCTGATGTCAGCATTGTAGTTGGAAACCATTAAAAAGTTCTTGGTAATTTTCATTTGTTAACTTTTTATAAATTTATGAATACGATTTTTTGTTTTTTGTGATAACATTCTACCAACTCTTTGTTTTATATATAAAAATATACTTTTCTTTGGAAATTTTTCAATATTCTTTTTACTATCATAATAATCTTTGTGGTGTTCAATATAGTCATTGAATTCTTGCACACAAGTCTCGTAGTCACTTAGATTACCGTCTCTATCCTGATACATCCAGCCTTTTGTAATGTTATAACCGCAACTCCAATACCCATCTGAGGTATTATGTCTTGACCAATATTTCGGAGCAATACAATATTTTAAATTTAGAGATAACCAAACCGGGAACCAAGCAAAGCTCGAATTGGACAGGATCAAATAGTGTGCATTTTTTATAATTACATAATCGCGGGCTATGTCAAAATGCAACACTTCATATTTCGGAAAGAATTCTTTTGCAGCGTCCACATCATCCGTAATAACCACAAATCTAAAATCTTTGTTGATCTTCAACATGTTTTCCACTGCGTTTTCCCAATACTCCTTGCGTAGATAAAGTTCTTTGTGACGTACATATTCCCCACCCCTAAAATTAATTACACAAATATTGTCATCTGCATAATCATAAAGTTCGTATTTCTGATCTACTTTTAGCCATTCACGAATCTCGTCTTTTCTGTGTTCAAAATATTTTTCATCCTGCATATAGCCATCAATTTTTGTATTTGGAAAAACATTTACCAAATCTTTATCATAAAGCCTAATATCGGATCCGTTTATCGGATGAGTCATTTTCTTTTCACAATAATAATAGTTTATATTTTCTGGTAATTTTGTCGGGGGGCCACCTTCGGGACCATTACCTCCAATAATTTTTTTCCCGAAATCCAAATTTAAAAAATCGCTACCCTTAAATTTTTCAGGGTGCATAATACCAAAGTCATATCCAAGGTCTTGGGCTATGACTCTTGTCGCCACATAGCAGGCGAGTTGATTCCCCAGTCCTTGGCCGTTATACATTTCAGTCACTAATAAATTATCTTGTTCAAAATTAGGGTAACAAGCATTTTCACCAGTCGTTTTATGATATATGAAAGTTTTCAAGCCTTTATTTTCTGGTAACGGATTTTCTCTGCCAAAACAAATGGCTTCTTCAAAAGGAGCAAAAATGCAACCATGTTCTTCAAAGACATGTCTCACGTTCACACATATATAGCCATCTTCATTGTAAAATCCATGAAAAGGTTTCCATTCCATCCCTATCTTTTTTGGTAATTGCAGAAGTTTTTTTGATCTTAGAGATACACTATTGCCCACTCTTTGTATTTTCCCATTAATGTCTTGATAAGAAAAATTATCTATAGGTAGGGGGAAAGGGGATCCAATAAAGTCATATTGTAACCACTCATCACGCCAGAGTTGAGGTTCACCGATTCCTCCATCAGGATGGATCAATAAAGCGTAGTCCGTATCAATATAATCTCCGAGATCGAAAACCACAGCTTTATTCCATTCATCAATACTGTTTGTATTTACAATTATATTTTTAACTTCTCCAAATTCTATATTTTTTGAACTATAATCCAGAGCCTTTTGTTGTTGATCTTTGTATTTTTCAGAACCAAAACAGCAAAGAGTGACATTGGGGAGCTTTATCTTACTCATAATCTTTTGGTATAGGCGTTCCAGTTTCTTTGATATAATCTTCGACACTATTTGGTTCGACATCGGGGCGGGTACGTTTTGCAAGTTCAAACATTGTTTTTCTACCTGTTCCTAAATATTCAAGTTTGCTAATTTTTTTATTCCAGGTTTTAATTTTTTTTGCTAGCAGTTTTGCTATTACATCTATATAGTCACCTTGAGTATATTGATCTATATATGCCTTGGGAAATGGGAAAGGATTTGGCTTAAATAATGTTCTGATAATAAGGTGCTGGGGATGAGTCGCTACAATTTCTTCGCCAAGTTTTTTTGTTAAAGCGTATATACCAATAGGGTTGTGGGCATATTCGGTGGAGATAAAAATAAAAGGCGTATCTTTATAGTACTGCGCTAAATTAAATGTACCGTAAACATTCACATTAAAGCACTCTTCTTTTCCAGAAGATTCAGCATTTTTAACATTTGTATAAGCTCCGGTGTGCACTATTAGGTCATATTTTTTTTCTAATTTAATAGGTTTAGTGAAGTCTAACCCTTCTTTACTCAAATAGTCTCCAGGCAGGTGCTTTTTAAGTTCAGTGGCTAACTTGCCATTACCACCGGTAATTAAAATTTTATTTTGCATAAAATTCCTTTACTTTTTTGATGATAAACTTGACCTGTTTATCAGTCAATGCGTTATGGACGGGGAGAGTAAGCAGTTTTAGCCATACTTTATCCGTAACGGGGATCGGCCTTTTTACCGCCTTTTTCCAGTAAGTCATTTCTGAAAGGGGCTTGAAGTGCACGGAGGTTACGATATCGTTATCTGCTAGAAATTCAGATAATTCATTTCGGTTTTCGCATTCCATGGTGTAGTACTGCACAGTGTGCGAATGCATTGGTATTTTTATTTCAGACATATTTTTAAAAGCCTTATTATACATGGATTGGATGGCGCGTCTTCTTTTGTTTGTTTTTTCAAGCCGGCGGAGCTGACCTAGCCCCACTACTGATTGCATATCCGTCATATATGCTTTTATCCCTTGGCTTTGAGTAATATCATAATCCCAGGTGTATTTTTTACCCATTGCTCTGTCGTATGTAGACTTTTCTACTCCGAGCCAAGTCAATGTACGAAGTTTTTTATAAATTTTTTCATCATTTGTAGTGATAGCTCCACCGTCCCACATGGGCATAGACTTCACTGCTTGGAAGCTCCAAATGGTTATATCAGCATCCTTGCCCGCGCCGGGGGTATACATAGCATGGGCGGCATCTTCAATGATCAAACCCTTAAATCTTTTTCGTATTCCCTTTATATCTGCGAGTCTGCCATGCGAGTCTACTGGGATGATAGCCTTGGTGTTTTTTGTAATGACCAAAGATTTAGGATCAAGGCAGAGAGTATCAGGATCTATGTCCGCAAAAGTTACATCCATATCATTCCATTCGCCGACGATAGCGTCCGACACGAAAGTCATTGGCGTGGTAATGAGTTCTCCACCAGTTATATTATACACCTTTAGGCATAAATCTAGCGCCGAGGTGCCAGAATTTGTAGCTACGCAATATTTTGCCCCCACATACTTTGCAAACTTTTTCTCAAATTCTATAGTCTTTGGCCCAAAACCCCACCAGCCAGAGTCAAGTACTTTCAAGAGTTCCTTTTTAGTTCTTTTGTCTATTGTTGGTTTTAATACTGGTATCATATGAAATGTTTGAATTATTAGTAATAAGATACTTTACCACAATTTTAATAATTTTAATAATTCGTTTTTTCCATGTTTTTTTATCATTAACCACTTTTCGTTCCACCTTATCTTATAATTTAAATAATTAGTTGTTTGGTGTTTTTCTAAACCAATAATAACATTTACTTTGTTTAAAACATCTGGTTCTCCATACTTATCATATAGTCTTTTATAGTAATCACAATCTAGTAACCAAGTTAAATTTTCATCCAACATTAGGGGATTTTCGTTTTTTATTGTAAGTACTGATGGAGCGCCTATGGTGTTTTTACCTAGATATATTTTTTTATTGTAAATAGGAAGATGTGTATGTGTTATTTCTCCGTTACCGTTGTCATGCCCACACCCCGTTACTAGCCAATGTCCTTTAAAATTGTCCACTATATCCTGTAAAGAATTTTGATCAGCCAAATAATCGTCCATATATAATATTTTGATAAATTCACCTGATGCTTTTTTTATGGCCGCATTCGTATTTATTGAGATACCCTTTTGTGGATTTTTAAAATATTTTATATCCAAAGATCCATATTCTATATTTTCACAAAGATTTTTCACTACATCATTCTCAGAGTTGTCTGATATTATAACTTCAAAATTTTTAAATGTTTGTTTTTTTAATATATCAAAACTGCGAGTAAGCAACCTCTGTGCTTCTCCATGCATCTCGTATGTTGGTATACAAACGCTCAACTGTATTTCTTTCATTGGTTTTTATTATAATCCAGATATTCTTTTGAGATGATTTTCTGCCACCAAGGTTCATTCTTTTTGTACCACTCAATGGTTTTTTGTATTCCTTCTTCAAAAGACACAGAAGGATTCCATCCCAACTCTCGAGTTATTTTTGAATGATCCATGGCATAGCGCATATCATGCCCCTTGCGGTCTTCTACGAAAGTTTGTAAACTTTTCGGTTTGTCCAGCAGATTCAAGATAGTGTCAGCAATTTCAAGTCCATTTTTCTCTGAATCACCACCGATACAATATGTCTCTCCAAGTTTTCCTTTATGGATTATTAAATCAAGGGCTACGCAATGGTCTATGACATAAAGATAATCTCGGATAGCTTTACCTTTTCCGTAAATCGGCAGAGGCTTATTTTTAAAAGCATTAGTGATAAAAAGCGGAATTATTTTTTCAGGAAATTGGAACGGACCATAATTGTTTGTGCAGTTTGATATTGTAGCAGGGAAGTTGTATGTTTCTATGAAAGCTCGCACCAAATGGTCTGATCCAGCTTTTGAAGCAGAATAGGGAGATCTAGGAGAATACGGGGTCGTTTCAGTAAATTTTTCTTTTAAATTGTTTAACGATAATGTACCAAAGACTTCATCAGTGGAGATATGGTGGAATCTTTTAATTTGGAATTCTTGCGCCACTTCAAGTAAGATCTCTGTTCCTATCACATTTGTCTGTATAAAAACTGCTGGTCCGGAGATTGACCGATCTACATGGGATTCAGCGGCAAAATGGACAACTGTATCACACCCCGTCATAGCTTTTTTTACTATCTCTCTATCGCAAATATCACCATGAATAAATGTGTAATTAGGATTTTTTTCTACACTTCTTAAATTTTCTAAATTTCCAGCATAGGTAAGCTTGTCTAAATTGACGATTTCATAATCAGGATATTTCTCTATAATATAGAGAATAAAATTTGATCCTATGAATCCAGCTCCACCTGTGACTAAAATTTTCATACTTTATTTATATTTGAATTATTAAAAATTTATGTCTATATCTTTTAAAAAGGGAGCATTTGCATCTCTGTCTATCAAGGTAGGGTTGCTGATACCCCAGTCTATGTTAATTTCTGGGTCGTTAAAATTAAGGAATCCCTCGGATTGCTTGTGGTAATAATTGTCAATTTTATAATAAACTTCTACATTGTCGGTCAAGGTCAATATTCCATGAGCAAAACCTTTTGGAATAAAAAGTTGTTTTTTATTATCCTCAGTTAGTTCTACGGCCAAATATTTTTTATACGTTGGTGAATTTTTCCTTAAATCCACCACAACATCTAAAATAGTCCCCTTAATACATCTGACCAGCTTTGACTGTGAATGAGGATGGTGCTGGAAATGCATTCCTCTTAGAGTACCTCGCTTTTTTGTAAAAGAATGATTGCTTTGGATAAATTCAATTTCTATGCCAGCTTCGGCTAACTTTTTTTTATTGCAAGATTCAATAAACCATCCACGACTGTCTTCAAATATATCTGGTTCAATTATTAAAACATCTTTTATTTTTGTTGGAATAATTTTCATACGATTTAGGTGTCTTTAGTCATTGTTTCTTTTTTGAGACTTATTTTGAGCTACTCGCATAAGATGCTGTCCGTATTCTGATTTTTCATATTTTTTTGCTTTTTCAACCAAATCACGATGTTTTATCCATCCATTGTTGTATGCGATTTCTTCCAGTGCGGCAATTTTAGTGTTTTGTCTTTCTTCTACAATTCTAATAAAATCGTTAGCACTCATTAGAGAGCTGATGGTGCCAGCATCGAGCCAAGCAAATCCTCGGCCTAGCAGTTTAACATCTAAATCACCTGCGTCTAAATATAGTTGATTTATATCTGTTATCTCCAATTCTCCACGACCACTTGGTTTAATTTTCTTTGCAAAATTAATAACTCTATTATCATAAAAATAAAGACCAGTAATGGCGTAATTGGATTTAGGGTTTTTAGGTTTTTCTTCGATCGAAGTTACTTTCCCCTTTTTATCGAATCCAGCAACTCCAAATCTTTTTGGATCGTTGACATAATATCCAAAAATAGTTGATCCCTTCTTCTTTTTTACAGCTTCTTTTAAAATTTTTATTAATCCATTGCCATAAAAAATATTATCACCCAGAATCATTGCCACATTACTTTTGCCGATAAACTTTTCTCCAATTATAAAGGCCTGGGCCAGTCCATCGGGAGACGGTTGTTCCGCATATGATAATTTTAATCCGAAATTCTCGCCAGTACCTAAAAGTTTTTTAAAATTTGGCAAATCGCTAGGTGTTGAGATAATTAAGATTTCTCTAATTCCAGATAACATCAAAATTGATAGTGGATAAAAGATCATCGGTTTGTCGTAAATAGGCAGAAGCTGCTTACTCATGGCCATCGTTAATGGATAGAGCCTAGTTCCACTGCCTCCCGCCAATATTATGCCTTTTGTATTGTTTTTCATTGAAATAAATATGTCAATTTTTCCATTATAATATAGATTTATAAAAATTTCTACTCATATTATCTCCCAATCATTTCTTTTAGATCTTTGAAAATTGACTCTTTTTGCAACAAAAGAGTAGAGAAATATATTATTGCCGACACGATAATATTGAGCACGACACCAACTTCAAGATATTTAATAATAAAAATTGAAAATATCATAACTAGGGTGGCAAAAAAAGATTTTTTCAATTTTGGCATTACTTCAAAATAATTTATTATTTTTAATTTTCTCCAAATAACAATTGTTATTATTGTCGTGGATACTAAGGTTGCCAAAGCTGCTCCCACGGCTCCAAATTTTGGGATAAGGAGAAGATTAAATAATATATTTGCGAGTATTCCAAATGTATATGCCGGGGCTAGCTTTTTTTGTTTGTTGTGGGCAAAAATTGCATTAGATAACAAAACTAAAGGGAAAGAAATCAATAACATCAGCATAATTATGCGCATTATGGGTATTGCCCCTGAATAATCATGACCAAAAATTAGCGGGATAAGCTGATCAGCGAGAATTACCCCCCCCAGGGATGTCGGGATTCCAATAAGCATGATTAGAGAAAGAGTTTTCTCTAAAGTTGTTCTAAATTGCTCCTTGTCAGTATTTGCCAATCGTGACATTAATGGGAATACCGCCACTCCGATAGTTGAAGGCGCAATCATAATAAATTGTTGTATTCTTTGAACAGATGCGTAGAGTCCAATCTCTCCGGCGTTTTTCCAAATACCAAGCATGTATATGTCTATATTTCCCATAATAGTTCCTATTAAAGTAATAAACACAAACGGCCAAGTTGTTTTTATGATTAATTTGAATATTTTTATGTCTATTTTTGAAAGGAGTTTTTTTAAATCTTTTCTAATAATTATGAATATGGTAACGAATCCAATAGTGCTACCGATAGCATAAGCAAGAGCGATTGACTCTGGAGCCAATTTTATTTTTAACAACATTACACCCAAGAAAAAAATGGCAGCATTGGTAGTTACTTTTACCACCATATCTCTTTCCATTTTTTCTGACGCCCTATTTATGGAAAGTCCGAGTTCTCTCATTGAATCAAAAAATAAAATAAGTGCCACTAAAAAGAAGAGAGAATTTGCCTGTGGAATGTGTGATATAAATGGGCTTATAAAAATTACTAAAATAGTACTTATTATAAGTACTATTATTTTTAATAACAATGCTGTAGAAATGAATGTTTGGTGCCCTTCTTTTTTTTGAGTTATTTCTCTAACGACAAGATCACTTATTCCTATGTCTGCAAATATTGTTAACAAAGAAGCTATGGATATTGCATAAGAAAAAAGACCCCAACCGCTTGAGCCCAAGACTCTAGCCGCATAAACAATCAGACCCATTTTTAATAGACGTCCAGAAGTTTCACTCAAAAAAAGCCAAAAAATATTTTTGGCGACTGTTTGTTTC
>JBBUEH010000007.1:0-2288 GCA_038078255.1 Patescibacteria group bacterium | reverse complement strand
TTGTTAACTTTACCCAAAAAATGTTAAAGTGTTAACAACGCTTACAATTCTTACAGATAATGATACCATACTTCAATTACAGTGCCTAAGGCACTGTCTGGACACTATCTAAATTAAAAATCAGGAGGGCAAGCTCTCTTGAATAAAAATTTGATTGTCGTCAAAGAATTGAAAAAGTTTGGCTATTAACTTTGAATACTTTTCACTCTGGCTCTGGTCTTTTTTATCTAACAAAGACATCACTTCTTGACACTCAGTTTTGAGTGCAAGATTATCACCAAACGGATTGAGTAATAATAAAGTCTTAATTATTTCACTAAACCTCTGAAAAAAATCCATCCATTCTTCAGAATCATAAAACCGTAACTGATATCTTTCTTGAGTTAGAGGGAAAAAAATTTTTAAGACTTTAGATAGCTCTCTCTCTCTTCTCTTTTAATATTTTCTCCAATCTGGCTTTTTGGCCTTCTTTCGTATTGTTAGCTCCTATTGGAAATTCATCTTGTTTTGACATAATTTATTTTATTTTTAATATCCAGACAGTGCCTTAGGCACTGTCTGGATATTTTATCTAAACCACGCTGTAAAATCCAGTTTTATTCTTTTTGAAATATTTTTGATTGACGAGGTTGACTAAAATAGTATTTGTTTTGAAATATCGTTCTTTGTTTACTTTTTTAATTATATCTTCTTTCGACAACTGCCCGTCTCTTTTTAGAATATCTCTGATCACTTCCCGCGCAATCCCCTTCTTGTAGCCCCATTCAGCGAGCGCATACATTCCCCGGCCAACTAAAACAAATCGAGGGTCCTTAATTAGTTCATTGTGACAGGTGGCATAATGAATTTTTTTGTTAAAAATCTTTGAAATAGCGTCCGCCACTTCTTTAAAATGCATCGGCGAACCATGTCGTCTCATTACCAAAAAAGCATAATCCTTGACCCCCCGAGTTCGAATGTTTGGCGATGTCGCCTTCCCCCATTCACCCAATGGATTTTTCGCAACCGTCTTCGACATCGAAAGCCATCTTCGAGCCATTTCGTCATTTTTATATTGCTCGGCAACATCTTTCAGGTAATCTAAGAATTTCTTAATCATTTCCGTTTCCGATATTAGATCTTCATCATTTAAACTTGCATAAAGTTTCCTTAAAGCATCATGAACCTTGTCCGCCATCTCGTCATCTACACTAAAGCGAGCATGAAAATGATCGTCTTCCCGATGTTTTTTAAAGGCGTCTCCGAGCACTAGAAAAAAGTGAATGTGATTTTGGATTGCTTGATCTTTAGAAATATGAGGCAATAATTCGTGTTCCGCCACGATAAATCCCAACTTTCTAATAAGTTGTTTCAATTCGTCGAAAACCATTTGCTCTGCTTTAAAAACACTGGACTTCTTGATGGAGTGAAGAGCCACATCCTCCACCTGTCGTACTCGTTCTCTGGTAATATGATATTTCTTGCCGATTTCTTCAAGGGTTTTTCTTTTCCCTTCAGCATTTAAACCAAAGCGATTCATGATGACATCGGATGCCCGATCGGCTAATTGTGAAATTATTTTTTTAGTAACTTTTTTAGGTTTAAATGAAATTGTTGGCATAATTTTTTTTCTACTTATTTAATTTCTTTCGATCCAGTTCGGTCAAATACTTTTTGCGCAGTCTGACGGATTCTGGGGTAATTTCTAAATATTCATCTCCATTCATTACTTCCAAACCCCGTTCGATACTCAAGGTAAATGCAGGATTTAGAGTTATAGCTTCATCAGTGCCGGATGCTCGCATGTTGGTAAGCTGTTTTCCCTTTGTGGGATTCACAGACATGTCGTCTCCCTTTAAAACATTCCCAACAACCATTCCCTCATATACTTCCACTCCGTGTCCTATGTACAATATACCACGATCTTGCAAATTTGCAAGAGAAAAAGCCACCGCCTTACCAGAAACCATCGAAGTCATCGAACCATATTCTCGCTTTTTTATCTCTCCAGCGTGTTCTTTGAATCCTAGAACTCTCGAACTCATTATTCCTTCTCCTTTTGTATCAATGATAAATTCGCCACGATACCCAAGCAATCCTCGGGTGGGTATATCAAAAATAATTCTAGCTATACCAACCTTTTCCACCATATCTTTCATGATGCCTCGTCTTTTTCCGATTTTCTCTATCACACTGCCAGAGAATTCCATGGGAACATCTATCACTAATTCTTCGTAGGGTTCTGTTTTGACAATAAGTCCATTTGCATTTTCTTCTTTAATAATTACTTCCGGTTGCGAAACTTGGAT
>JBBUEH010000006.1:12752-15524 GCA_038078255.1 Patescibacteria group bacterium | reverse complement strand
TTTTTAATTTCTTCTTCTTTCAGTCCAGAGCTTGCTTCTATTTTAATGGACTGAGTTTTTCCAGATGCTTTATCTTTCGCCGTTACATTCAGAATTCCATTCGCATCCACATCAAAGGCTACTTCAATCTGAGGCATGCCCCTCGGCGCTGGTGGCACTCCGTCCAGAATGAATCGGCCGAGAGATTTATTGTCGCTCGCCATCGGCCGTTCGCCCTGAACAATATGGATTTCAACAGAAGTTTGATTATCAGCGGCTGTAGAGAATACTTGAGATTTAGATGATGGAATAGTGGTATTCCTTTCAATTAATTTAGTAGCTACTCCGCCCAGAGTTTCAATGCCCAAAGAAAGCGGTATCACATCCAGCAGTAAAACATCTCGCACATCTCCCTGAAGCACGCCAGCTTGCACCGCAGCGCCGAGCGCCACCACTTCGTCTGGATTGATAGACAAGTTCGGAGTTTTGCCAAAAATCTTTTTCACTTCCTCCACAATTTTTGGCATTCTGGTCTGTCCTCCCACCATGATTATCTCATTCATGTCTTCTATTTTAAAACCCGAAGCAGCCATGGCTCGTTTTGTTATCTCTATAGAACGAGCAATATATTCATCTGCAATAGATTCAAGTTGGGCTCGACTCATTTTGAGCAGTAGGTGCTGGGGACCTTCAGTCGTAGAAGTAATGAATGGAATATTTATTTCGGTTTCAATAGCAGTTGAAAGTTCTATTTTTGCTTTTTCTGCCGCTTCGTCCAGCCGTTGCAATGCAAGCTTATCTGAACGAACATCTATGCCAGAAGTCTTCTTGAATTCTTCTGCAATCCAATTTATTATTTTATGATCAATATCCCGCCCTCCCAAGTGACTATCCCCATCAGTAGACTTTACTTCAATAACATCGTCCCCTATCTCGAGCACAGACACATCAAATGTTCCTCCGCCAAAATCATACACAACTATCTTTTCATTTTTCTTTTTATTAAATCCATAAGCAAGCGCAGCGGCCGTCGGCTCGTTGATAATTCTTTTTACATCTAGTCCTGCAATCATTCCTGCATCCTTGGTAGCTTTCCTTTGCGCATCATTAAAGTACGCTGGCACTGTTATTACGGCTTCCGTAATCTTTTCTCCGAGCTTTGCTTCCACATCTGATTTTATTTTTGCTAAAAGCATGGCGGAAATTTCTTCGGGACGGAGCCATTTATCCCCAATTTTTACTTCCACTCCACCATTTTTGGATTTTTGAATTTTAAAAGATGCATTTTTTAAATCTTTCTGTACTTCTGGATCATCAAAATGATGACCCATGAACCGTTTGATGCCATAAACTGTATTTTCTGGATTAGTAACTGCCTGTCTTTTCGCTAGAAGTCCAACAAGCCGATCTCCATTTTTTGCAACCGAAACTACCGAAGGAGTTGTGCGATTACCTTCAACATTCTCAATAATCTTCGGCGCACCACCCTCAATGAAAGCTACGGCCGAATTTGTTGTACCCAAATCTATCCCTATTATTTTTGCCATATTTTTATTGATTATTTTAATAATTTACAATATTTTTGCGACCACGAATAATTTGTATAAATCTAGTATATATGATAAGATATAGGCATGTCAAGTCATTCGAAGAAGATACTTAAAAAACTAGCTGAACAGCCGGCAGTTTCGATGCTTGAGCTCCGAGACAGTGCCTTAGGCGCTCAGACAGCGCCTAAGGCACTGTCTCGTAATAAGTACGCTATTTCTCGTGCGTTAAAAAACTTAGTAGCAGGTAGATATGCTGAAATTCATAAATCGGAAAGGCAAGACTATGCAAAAATTACCCCCCTCGGTAAAAATAAATTAAATACATTGCTCTTAGAAAGCGAAGATGCGCTAGTTCCGCAAACTTGGGATGGATTCTGGAGAATCATCCTTCTCGATCTACCAGAGAATAGAAAAAATGAACGAGAATCTTTGCGTTATCTTTTGAAAAAAGCCGGCTTCGTCTGTCTGAAAAATTCTATTTGGATTTCTCCCTATTCATACGAATATCTTTTTACAAATATCAAAAAAGATTTAGGCCTGACGACTGAGATGATAATTATCGTCACCCAATTCATCGACGAGGAAACAAAAAAGATTCTTTTTGAAACTTTTAGAAAATAGTAAATAAATACGAGTAATTTCTGCATATGCTAGAATTACTCGTAAATTTAAATTAGGATTAAGATTAATACACTTCCTGCTGATAACATTTTTCACAGTAAATTATCGGTGCATAGTTTTCATCATACACCGTTTCAACTTCTATTTTACATTTTAAGCAATTGCGCTCAAGGAGTCGTAACGGTGGACGCTTGTTCATGCGACGCAGATGGCGAATATTAAAACAAGCCCGAGGCAACGGCAAGTTCATCTTCCTGTAAAAATTTAATTCGTTCTGTGTAATTCGAAAAGCGCCAACGGAATCTGCATTATCTTTTTCCTCGCACTCTATCACTTCACTCAGAATGGAATCACTAATTTCTGTAATGGTTTCAGGTAGATCTTTTGGCTTTATGGTCGTTTTATAATCTTTCTTGTCAGTGTCTTTCCATGCGTATCCGCGCGACAAAGCAACCTCACGGGATAAAGGAAAATGATAATTAGCAATAGTTTCGTTGTAAGCAAAATCGGAAAACATTTCTGGAAAATTTTCTCCAAAATAATATTCGAAGCCACGTTTGTCTACAAAAGGCATTTCTTTCATTTGTTTGATAATTTTTTCTTTTAAAATTTCATAGTCAGC
>JBBUEH010000006.1:0-12652 GCA_038078255.1 Patescibacteria group bacterium | reverse complement strand
AATAGAGCCTTGCTATATTCAATCCACAATTTACAGACTCATATATCTGCTCCGCTTTATTCCCCCATTCGTAATAATCCATACAGTCTTCGGCGCCAAAAACCATAAACAGGTATTTTCCATCTTTTACGTCAACACAATCAAAAGAATCAAGGACATTTTTACAGTTAGAAAACCAATTACCCGATACTTTCTCAGATTTTACTTCTGTAATGGCTTTAACTGGAAATTTTTTACGAAATTCTGAAAATTCTTTCTCCATCTCGACTATTCCCGAAGTAGTGTTTAATTTGAGTTCTTTTAATTTTTTAAAATATTCTTCTTTGGAATAACGCTCATTAAAAATACAATATTCTTGGTTAACCAAATTTACACATGCAGTACAATTTGAGCAGTTTCGACAAGCGTAAAGAAAAGAAGAATCTCGACAATCTTTACTCTCTTGACTAAATTTAACCTTATAACACTTTTCAATGTTCACACATTCATAACAAAGTTCAGAATCAAAAATCCAGGCGCAATCACTACAGTCCTTTGTATATTTAGCATTGTAGACGTATAAACAATCTTCGGGATAAGAAGCTCGGAAAGTCATATAAGAATTTTTAGGATACGAAACTCGATGGGCATATGGGCTATTGACCGCCATTCCTTGTCTCACCAAAGACATTCTTGGCACCTTACTCTGGAGCTCCAGAATTTGTTCTAGAAACGGTCTATTTTCATCGAAGTACATTCCATATTGATATGGATCCCATTGGTCGGAATACCATACATCTGTTTCATAAACAGGAAATATTGTTTTTTCAGGATACATGCTAAAAATATCTTTTCCGGTTAAGTCGCACTTGCGCTTATAAAGAATAGTTTCATTTGTCTGCGCAAAACGTCGCATCCTTCGACATGAAGGGCACCAAGTCGGTGGTGGAACTTTTATTTTTTCATAAAACCCGAAATCATCCGACTCAATGACGAAATCCTTTTTACAATTCTGGCAATTTTTTGTTTCTGTTTTCATTCTATAATTCTATAGAATATTAGAATAGATTTATTCTTTAAATTCATACACATTTACTTTCACTGGACGCAGGATGCGAAGCCCTAGCTTGTATCCCTTTTGAATTACTTGGGAAACTGTGTGATTGAGTTCTTTTATATCTGTCAGCACGAGCTCTATAGACTCATGCATATTTGGATCAAAAATATCCCCGACTTCGCCTATTTCCTTCACTCCATATTCTTCAAAAATATTATTCATTTGTCCAAAAATATATTCTACGCCTTTCCGCCAATTTTCATCTACTTTTTCCCAGGAAGTGCGATTGGCAAAGGCCATATTGAAACTATCCATGACAGTCAGAAATTTCGCCAAAATTCGCTCCCGCATAGATTCTGAAAACATTAATTTTCTATCATCTTCTTGTTTCCGATAATTAGCAAAGTCTGCTCGCTCTTTCTGCCAGCCAAGAAGAAATTCTTCTTTTTCTTTTTGGCACATTTTCAAATCAGCTCTGAATTTTTTCAAAGTCTTTTTTAAGTCCTCCTCGCCATCATCATTGAATTCAAATTCTAAGACTTCGGAAGTATCTGATTCAGTAGAATCACCCCGAGCAGCCTCGAGGGGTTTTTTTTCTTCTTCGTCACTCATAGTTTTATTTTAACACAAAAATTAGCGTTTTGACCACTTGGGCGCTTTGCGAGCTTTTTTCAAACCGAATTTTCTTCGTTCTTTTGCCCTCGGATCTCGTTTCAAATATCCTAGAGTTTTTAGATTCGGACGAAGTTCTCCATCTGACTTCACTAGAGCTCGAGCCAGTCCATGACGAATAGCTTCAGCTTGAGAATGAGTTCCTCCCCCAGTAATATGCACTTCTACGCTCCATTTCAAACTGGATTTTCCTGTAGCCACTTTCATCATAGGATCCAAAATAATCCGTTTCTCTCCTTCGGTCTTGAAATATTCTTGAGCGTCTTTTCCATTTACCATAAAATTCATCTTACTGGATTCTGTTATGCGCACTCTCGCAGTGGAAGTCTTTCGTCTTCCTACGGCCTCAAAATATTTTGTTGTGGTAACTTGTTTCCCCATATCAATTAGTCTTCTATTGTTAAATTTTTCATCATGGTTCTTCGTAATTTATTCGCAGGCAACATCTGATAGGTGGCAAGCTTGATTAATTCTTTCAAACCCATTTTCGAAGCTGTTTCTGTGCCTTTCAAAATACGCAATCCTCCCGGGATGCCAGAATATCTCGTGTGATAGATTTCTGCGAGCTTTTTAGGAGTGATGCGAAGCTTGGAAGCGCACACTACCTTTACCGGGAAACCAGAATACTTATTTCGCTCGAACGAAGCCTTGGTTTTACCCATTAAAGACATCGCCACCTCGCTCGCCACTCTGCCTAAGGTTCTACCCTCTGCATCTATTATTTTCATTTCTTTTTTAATTTCTACTTTTTTCATCTTATTGTATAAATTCGATAATCGCCATCGGGGCTCCATCGGCCTTTCTAGCTCCTAATTTCAAAATCCTGGTATAGCCACCTTTTGTATCTTGATACTTGGGCGCCAGCACTTCAAAGAGTTTTTTTACTTCTTTACTTCGATTGAAAAGTTTTGCCATGATCAATCTGCGAGTGGCGAGACTTCCACCCTTCGCTCTGGTTACAAATTTTTCTATCAAGGGTCTGAGCTCTTTGGCTTTCGGCAAGGTGGTTTTTATTTTTTCCCGTACGATTAAATTAAGCGCTAAAGAATAAAGCATTGCATTTCTTTGGTTTTTGGTTCTGCCGAATTTTCTTTTGTTATTACCGTGTCGCATAAAAATTATTCTTTCAGATTAAGTTTAAACTTACCAAGCACTTTTTTTATTTCTGATATTCCTTTTTCACCAATACCTTCAACTTCAAGCAAGTCTTCTCGTTTCTTGCGAGCCAGACCTCCTAAGGTTCGAATATTCGCGGAAGTCAATGCATTGAGTGTTCTGGTAGAAAGATCTAAGCTATCCGTTCTTGTTTTTAAAACATCAGCGAAGTCTAGACCTTTTTCTTCCTCTTTTTCTTTTCCGACACTTTTAGTAGATACTCCGACTTCTTCTGACACTAGAGCTTCCGGTTCTTTGAAATCAATAATGGCCTTCAGTTGATTAATCATAATTTCAATAGATCGAGCAAGCGCTTCTCGGGGTGTGAGGGTGCCATCTGTTTCGATCGAAATTCTCAAACGGTTGTGATTTGTTTTATCTCCGACTCGCATGTTTTCAACTTCATAGGACACTCGACGAATCGGCGTAAAAATAGCATCCACCGCAATCATGCCCACATCCACCTTTTCTTTTTGAAAAATTTCTTTGGGAATAAATCCTAGACCTTTTTCAATCTTCATCTCAATATTTAAATTTATCTTTCCGGTCACTTCCACAAGATGCAAATCTTTATTTAAAATCTCTACTTGTCCACCGGTTTTTATATCTCCGGCTGTCACTTCCTTCGGGCCTTTGATCGAGAGAGTAACGATTTGAGGCTCATCCGAAATCATTTTAAAACGAGTTTTCTTTAAATTTAAAATCATGGCAATTACATCTTCTTTGATCCCATCCATGGCTTGAAATTCATGACTCACGCCATCGATCTTAATAGAGGTCACGCTGGCGCCCGGAAGCGAAGAGAGAATTATTCTCCTTAAACTATTCCCCAAGGTATGACCGTATCCCGGATACAATCCATCTATTTCGAAGACTCCCTTATTCCCTTCTTCCAAGACAACTCGAGGCTTTGAAGGCATAATTATTTTATATTCAGGCATAATTTTTTTTATTAATAATAATTTAACGACTATAAAATTCTAGAACTGCGCTTAAATCAAAAAAACTTTCGACATTTTTTGGCTTATCTTTTACTTTCCCTTCCATGCTACCGGGATCAAAACTTATCCAAGGCGGAGGGTTGTAATCTTTTAATTTTTCTGTGGTATTTGCAAAAATTTTCTTCCCCTTGGATCCTTCACGAATTTTTATAACATCTCCAACCTTTAACTCATACGAAGGAATGGTGATTTTTTTATCGTTTACCATAAAGTGCCCATGAGAAACCATCTGTCGCGCGGCCCGCCTGCTCACTCCGAGACCCATTCTGTAAATTGCATTATCCAGACGAGATTCTAATCTCTCGTAAAGCTTCTCTGTCGTACCAGCTCCCTTGATGTGAGAAACTTTCTCTACATAATTGGAAAGTTGATTTTCAGAGATACCATAGGAGAAACGAACCTTTTGTTTTTCAATCAGTTGCGCTCCATACTCCGAAGGCGCCTTGGGACGACGAGCGCCAAGCGAGCCCCCTTTAGCGGCCATGGTAAATTTAGAAGTCTGACATTTGTCATAAACGCCTGGACCTAACCTTCTGCAAATTTTAAATTTTGGTTTAGATATCATAAATGTATAATTTAAACTCGTCTCGGCTTTTTCGCTTTTGGTCCATTGTGAGGCACTGGCGTCGCATCTTGAATAGAAGTAATTTCAATCCCATGAGCCATAAATGCTCGGATAGCGGGTTCCCGACCCGACCCAACTCCGAGCACGACTACAGCCGCATCCTTCACTCCAAGTTGTGTCGCTTTTACCCCAATCACCTCACCCACCTTGGAAGCAGCAAAGGGGGTTCCCTTTTTTGCTCCCCTAAAACCCAAACTTCCAGCGCTGGACCAAAATAATGTATTTCCCAATTTATCAGCGAAGAGAACCTTGGTGTTGTTGAAAGTGGCATCAATATACAAAACACCCGAAGTTACTTTCTTTTTGGGTACTTTGGAAGATTTTTGAGAAATTTCTACTTTAGAGTTAGTCTCTTGTTTGATCTCCTTTTTGTCTTCACCTTCTTTGGTTTCTGCTGTGATTTTTGTTTTTCCCATTTTAACTTATTTATGTTTTAGTTTCTTTCCTCTTACCTGACGCCATTGTCTTTCGCACATTGCCTCGGACAGTTCTAGAATTCGTTTTGGTTCTTTGTCCTCGAACAGGCAACCTTTTCATATGACGGATCCCTCGGTAACTTTTAATATCTTTCAATCGTTTAATATTGGCCGCTATTTCTCTTTTTAAATTTCCTTCGATTAAAGTCTTTTCAATTATTTCTCGAATTTTATTTTCTTCTTCAGCACTCAAATCTTTAGCTCGTTTACCACGACCAATATTAACCTTGTCTAAAATTTTACGAGCCGAGGAAACGCCAATACCATAAATACAGGTCAAGCCAATTTCGAGTCTTTTTTCATTTGGTATTGTGATTCCAAGAATTCTCATGATATTGATAAAAAGAAATTATTGTTTTTGTTTATGCTTGGGGTTAGAGCAAATAATACGCAGATGTCTGGCTCTCCGCACCATTTTGCAGTTATCGCAAATTTTTTTGACCGCTGATTTAATTTTCATGAGATATTCTTGGAATGCATTCTACGCAAAAAAGAAAAACAAGGAAAAAGCCCTTATTTTTCAACACTCTTACTTTATAAAAACCCAACTAAACAGTAAGAACCATGATACACCATCCTGCTAAAAAACACAACCTGTTTATAACCTTTTGATAATTCTGCCCTTCCCTCCATAGGGATCAAGCACCACTTCGACAGAATCTCCAATCAAAACCTTGATCCTGTGCATTCGCATTTTTCCTCCAAGATAGGCCAGAATTTCTTTTTTTTCTTCTCCGTTTTCTTCTTTGCCTGCTATTAAAACTCTAAACAAGGTAGACGGCAAAGCTTCGGTCACAATCCCTCTAGTCGTCAACACTTTTTCATCTTTTAGATTACTCATGTATAGACTATAACTATAGTAAAATTAGAAAATAAAGTCAAGATTTTAAAAAATAAATCAAATTACTCCGGATAATCTACAATTACTTTTATATTTTTAATTTTGTCGGGAAAGGACCTCTTCCAAAAAGGACTGATGACTGACTCCGCAGAATCAATATTCGGATATTGTAATAAAATTTGATTGAGATTTTTCTTCGACTGGCCCAGAAGTTCCGCTGTAAACTCCTCCACCTCGAGTTTAGAAACAAGGTCTATGGTGCCGGATAAATTAAAATGAATATTTTTTATATCTTGATTCAGAAGATCATCTTTGTCGGACAGGGAAAAAATTAAATTTTGAATATGGGGTATATAAACTTCACTCTCATCATCTTTCTCCATATTCTTTTTTACAATCTCTTGGGTCAGTTTTTGTTCGTTCAATAAAACACCATACAAAGTGCCTTTCAGGGTGAAGGGTAACATATTTTCTTGAGCAGAGGCGGGATTCATGCTTTCGCTATCTATTTTAAGGACAACCGCATCTTGAAATAAAATAAATCCATCCGGTATCTGATCCTTAGCTTTTTGGAAAAGTTTGGCTTCGAGGGAGGTCTTCATCTCGCTTAAAATATTTTCCTTTTGACTCTCCGGAATAAAAGGATACTTCCCCTTGATCCCTCCAGTGACTGCCCCCTTGCTTCTGCCATAAAATTTGGAATATTTCGAAGTTCCCTTGAAACCAAAAATTTTGAAATCAAGGGGCGGACTGTTGTATTCTGTGCCAGCTTCCGCTCCATAAATCTTCACCTCGACAGAACCCGGCTTGCCATCTTTACCCATACCCGGAACAGTGATCACCTTTTCCGTTTTATAAATTTTATCATTCGAGCCTTCGAGCCGTGTATTAATGTCAAGCTTCTGAACTGTAGAACTAAACACATTGTAGATCACCACCACGCCTTCTGCTTTTTGAGCAATATCTTTTTCTCCAACAGTTTCAACTATTTTACTTTCTTCTCCTGAAATAACCACTAAATCAAAGGATAAAGCATCCTGACTGTTTTTCGTAGCAGACAAATCTTCATTTAAAATAATATTCTGCTGTTTGGGATGCACCGTAATCGTTGCGTTCGCAAATAAATACGAAAGAGCAAAAAGAAAAAAGACCACCGAAACAACTGCCACCATCCAGAACGAATATCGTCCCCTGCTCTTCTCCACTCTCTCTACCCCCTGGGGGTTTGTGGGGGGTCGTGGTTGCATCACTTGCTCCATCCCGCTTCTTGCTCGTTTGGCCTGAACCATATCTTGAAATAAATTTTTGGGCATAATTATATTTTATTTTAAAAAACGATTAATGTAAATAGAGTCGACGATCAGACTAGGATCCCGCATTACTCCTGTTTCAAAAATCGCTTTTTTCTGAAAAATTTCTGCGCTTAAAAGAATGATGTGAAATTTGGATTCGGTTAGGGTGTACTGATTAAATTGTTCATTTTCGATAGTTTTACAAAATAAATCCGCTAAATCTTTGTCCACGGTCAAATAAATAGTGGCCGGGATAGAAATATCATGAGAAAGATTGGCTAAAGATTCCTGGAACTTTTGCAACCAATCTGTTTTTAATTTATCTAAAATTAATTCAAGTTTCTTTTCAGTAGCTTCACTCGCATGTCCGTCCCTTAACAAAGAAGTAAACGATTTAGCTTCATGGAGCGAAGAATGAAGAGAGGACGCCACTCCACGAATAATAAAATTAGAACCTATCGGATATGAAATCGATTCACTTAAGGTGTTTTTCTTGATTAAAGAAATATCCGTCACTTCTCCGCCAATATCGATCAGGAGAAAACTTTCGTTGTGCGCATACAGATCTCGCACGGTAGAGAAAGAGGTCATGGCAAAAGAAGTAAAATTAATTTCCTTGAAGTGAAAATGGTCGGCTATGGTCTCTACTATTCTCTTTAAAACATTTTCCCCACTCATAGATATGAAGATGGTCATTTCTAATTTTTTGGCCCGCTGATCTAGGGGTTCCGCCGTTTCATAACCATTTAACATTATTTTTATATTTTTAAGTTCAATCAAACGAGCTCCATCATTTTTATTTTCTTCTTGAGCTAAATACTCTTCTTTAAAAAGATTCAATTCTTTCTGCACCAGACTCTCCGCCAGCTTAGAAGTAAAGATGAAGGGTGTATTCTTTTCAAAATGGACGACTCTGGTTTGAGAAAAATACCAAGGTGAAGAAAGAACACAAAAAATCCTACTCGGCGCACCGAGACCCATTTCATATATTTTACGAACTACGATATTTAGAGATTTAGTGGTTTGGGATAAAAATCGATCAGTCTCAAATTGCTTTTCAAGAATAATCGGTTCCCGCATAGTAAAAATTATTTTAGGAATTCCAGATTCCTGCATTCGAAAAAGAGCCCCTCCGACAGAGGAAGACCCAATGTCAAAAACTAGCACTAATTCATCTTTTTCTTTCGTCTTCGTAAAAATCCCCATTTTTTAATTATAACACAAAAAAACCCAATAAAATTATACAAGAACTGCCTTAATCCTACGTATCCCCTGCGCCACCGCTTCTTCTTTTTGAATTTTGAAAATTCCCAAGACTGCTGTATTCATCATATGCGGACCACCGCAAAATTCTTTAGATATTGGATTACCATCTTTATCTTCTATAAAATAAACAGATACAATATCTGGATATTTTGTACCGAATTCCATTTCAGCGCCTATCTTTTCAGCCAGATGCAGGGGCAATTCACGACAAATAACTTCTAGTTTCTGTTTTATTTTATCATTCACCCAATCTTCAACTTTCTTTTTTTCTTCATCGGTAAGTTTGTGATCGCAAAGAAAATCCATACGCAATCTTTCTTCTGTAATGTTACTCCCTCTTTGTTTTATATTTTTATCCACAATTGCTTGAAGACCTGCAAGTAATAAATGATGCGCAGTGTGAAGCTTAATAGTTTTTTCATTATGATTTGCCAGCCCGCCTTTGAACATACCTGCAGAGGCAGTCTGGGAGAGTTTCTGGTGTTCTTCCATTTTTTTATTAAAATCTTCAATATTGACTTTCCCGCCAAGTTCTTTGGTAAGCTCAACTGGAAAACCATATGTAGTAAATAAAGTGAAAGGATCCTCTCCTCTCTCAAACTCTTTTAAACCTTGCTCTAAGGTTTTTCTAAATTTAAGTTCTTCATTTTTGATCACTTCAAATATTTCACTTTCGGACTTTTCTAAATATTCAGTAGTTTTATATATTTCAAAAAATTTCTGTATTATTTCATAAAAGACTGAACCTTCACTTAAAATATTAAATTCTCCTTCATGCATATTTCTCATTTTTAATTTTGCACGACGAAGTAATCTTCGCAAGATATACCCCCTCCCATTATTTGAAGGAAGAACACCATCAGTTATCATAAAAATACTGGTGCGTATGTGATCAGCGACAATACGTCCAGATCTATCTTCAAACTTATCTACCTGACTTTTTATAATTTCCATAACTGGACTAAATAAATCCGTTTCAAAAATATTATCTTTCCCCTGTACTGTCATAGCTATTCTTTCAAGTCCTGAACCAGTATCAACATTTTTCTGTTTTAATTTTCCAATAACTTTTCCCTCTTTTTTCTCATACTCCATAAAAACATCATTCCATATCTCCACCACTCTCTGTTCATCGTCCGCTTTTAGATATTCTTCCAGAGTCATTCCATCTTTCAGTTGACCAGTCAGATCATAAAACATTTCCGTATCCGAACCGCAGGGACCGTCATCACCCACCGACCACCAATTTTTGTCTGCTGGACGAAAATAAATCCGCTCGCCTATTACATTATTTTTCTTAAAAATTTCTCGCCAAATATTCGCCGACTCTTCATCCTTCGGAGCATTTTCGTCGCCTGCAAAACAAGTCACATACAATCTTTGTGGATCAAGCCCAAGACCTTCTTCTTTAGAAGTTAGAAATTCATAACTCCATTTGATCGCATCCTCCTTAAAATAATCTCCCAACGACCAATTGCCCATCATTTCAAAAAATGTATCATGGGTTTTATCACCCACTTCATCGATGTCTTGAGTTCTGACACACTTTTGAATATTTACTAAACGATTTCCATCTCCATGTTTCTGCCCCATTAAATATGGCACCAAAGGTTGCATTCCAGCCGTATTAAAAAGCACCGATGGATCATTCTCGGGCACTAATGAAGCAGAAGGAATTGTTTTATGTCCTCGTGCTTCAAAAAATTTTAAAAACCTTGATCGAATTTCATTTGAATCCATGATTAGTTTTGATTGTATAACAAAAATTCAAAAAAGAAAAGTTAAGAATCTATTTCACTACCCCACCACCCAGGCAAATATCGTCATCATAAAGAACACAGGACTGACCAGAAGCCACTAAAACTGGCTTCTGGAATATTACTGTCGTTAGGTCTTGCCTAACGATTTTTACCTTGCAGAGTAAAAGTTCACCATGATATCGAATTTGAGCTGTGTAAGTTTTTTCCCCGTCCGGAATTTTTGTTATCCAATTCACATTTTCTATTCTATAATTCGTTAGAATTGTAGAATTGTGCTGTACTAGGTCTTGCCTAGACGAAACTGTTAAAATATTTTTCTTAATATCTTTGCCGATGATATAATATCGCCCGTCATTGGGGCTTTTTTTTGTAATCGTAAAACCGTGCCGTTCACCAAGTGTACTAAAGACTACGCCACTGTGCCAACCGATTACTTTTTTTCCCCCTCCCTCGACTTCGCTCGGGACGAAGACTACCTCGCCTTTTTTCGGCTTGATATAGTGTTTTAAAAATTCTTTCAGATCTACTGAACCCAAAAAACATATCCCTTGACTGTCTTTTTTCTCTGCCACTGGCAAACCAAACTTCTTCGCCAATTTACGAACTTCCTTTTTTTTAAAATTTCCAACTGGAAAAATTATTTTGGAAAGTTGTTCTTGCGTGAGTGTCCAAAGAAAATATGACTGATCTTTTGTGTGATCTGGGCTTTGGCGAAGCTGGAAATACTTTTTTACATGGTCTGGCCGGGGGAGGGACCCGGAAAACCGAGGACCTGAAAAAAAGTAGTTTCCAGCTTCGCCAACTTGCGCATAATGCCCCGTTGCTACGCAGTCAGCCCCCATGGCAAGCGCTTTTTTAAGAAATGCCCCAAACTTCACTTCTTTATTGCACATTACATCCGGATTAGGTGTTCTGCCCATTTTGTATTCACGAATCATATAATCCGCCACTTCTTTTTTATAAACATTCTCAAAATCAAATGTCAAAAACGGAATATCCAAATATGCCGCCACCCGCATAGCGTCCCGTCGTTCCTCCTCTTCATGGCAAACCAAGAAACTTGGATGCCAAGTTTTAATAAAAACTCCCACGACTTCATAGCCAGCTTTTTTTAATAAAGTGGCGCTGACAGCACTATCCACACCTCCCGACAAACCTACAAACACAACTTTTTTCTTCATCATAAAGAAACCTTACAATTCCATCAACTTTTTGTAAAGCAGGAGGGTGGCTCGAGCATCTCCGAGTCCAGTATGCGCCTCTTCGTTTTTCATCCCAAAACGAAGACACAGTTCACGCAAAGAGAAATGTTCGAGGTCGGGCTCTCTGTGCAATTTTGCCCAAGCGATAGAGATGGTGTCGAGTTTGTGATAATGCATGCTGTTTTCTATTCCTGTTTTTGAATACGCATATTCTAAAAAACTAAAATCAAAAGCAACATTGTGTCCAACCATGATGCAATCTTTCACTTTCTTAGAAAAAATACTCAATGCTTGTTTTAGGGTCAATCCTGATTCCCATGCATTAGGATTATAATGACTAATTTTCAAAGAAACTGGATCAGCGTTTTCTATCATTTCTGGTTTTATTTTTAATTCAAATTCTTCAATAATTTCGAAAGAGGGCGTAGTAATGATGCAACCAATCTCAATGATTTCATTTTTTTGTAAATCAAGTCCAGTTGTTTCTATGTCGATAAAAGCTAAATTGTGTTTTCGCATGATTATTCCAAATATTTTAACTTGTTTACTTTGTGTTCCTCAAAGTTTTTTGCATAATGAATATTTCCATCTTGATCATGCAAGTAATAAAGATAGGGTGAACTCTCTGGATAAAGAGCCGCCATGATAGAAAGAAGTCCTGGATTTGCAATCGGAATCTTAGGTAAACCTTTTGTTTTATATGTTTCTGGCGCCGCATCTACTTGAAGGGGCATATTGATCGCCAGCCTTTTCCGTAAAATTCCAGAGATGATATCTCTATCTTCTTTTCCCTTTGCTTCTCTTTCAATAATTGAGGCTATAATAATAATTTCTTTTTCCGTCTTGCCTGATGAAATTATTTCTTGACGAATTGTTTCTATTTTCTTTTCGAAGTTTGCACGCATGGACTTGATCACTTCCGCCTCTCCATCAGTGGTAAAAAAGAAATAAGTATCAGGAAAAAGATAACCTTCTTCATCTTCGGCCAGACGGAGAAAATTCTCTGCATTAAAATTCGACAACTTTGGACTAAAAACTGCAGCTATTTCAGCCTTATTAAATCCTTCCGGAATAGTTACTGTGACTGGCGCCAGATGCCGTTCACCTTTGGATATTCTCCTCGCCACTTCATAAACTGGTAAAGCATTTTCAAATTCATAGTCAGCGGAAATTATATATTTATCTCCGCCATAAATTATCACGAAGGCCTCGAAAGCTGTTCTGGAACGAATAATTTTATTCTGCTTTAATTTCAAAGACACTGTACGCAAGCTCATGCCTGGCTCTATTTTAAAGATAGTTCCAAAAGTTAAATCTATCGGCGCA
>JBBUEH010000005.1:0-10088 GCA_038078255.1 Patescibacteria group bacterium | reverse complement strand
ACTCGCAGATCCATCGAAAGAATTGTCAAACAACATGCCATAAAATCCGGCATTTCAAAAAAAGTAACTCCGCATGTCCTCCGTCACATGTTTGCCACCGACCTACTTTCCAATGGCGCCGATCTTCGATCGGTGCAAGCCCTTCTCGGACATTCGAGCATCGTCACTACTCAAATCTACACCCATGTTACCGATAAACATTTGCTAGAGATTCATAAAAAATTTCATAATAAAAAATAGTATAATAATAGAATGAAAATAATTTCTTGGAATGTAAATGGTTTGCGAGCAGTGCACAAGAAGGGACTCTTTATGCCCTTGGTGGAGAAATACAAGCCAGATATAATATGTTTGCAAGAAATAAAAGCGGAGCAACACCAAAGCGAGGTGGATCTGCCAGAGTACGAAGAATATTGGAATTCCGCCACCAAGAAAGGCTACAGTGGGACAGCTATTTTTATAAAGAAAAATCTTAAGCAAAAAGTAATTTCTGTCACACAAAATATCCCCGAAAATATTTCAAAAAAATACAAAATAATGAATGATGGCTACTGAAACCCCAACACTGAAGGCCGGGTCATTACTCTCGAATGCAAAGAATTTTTTGTAGTGAGTGTCTATACTCCGAATGCTAAAGACGACCTCTCTCGCCTCTTCCTCCGTTATAAAAAATGGGATCCCGCTTTTCTAGAATACATGAAAGACCTAGAAGGGCGAGGCAAGCCCGTAATATTCTGTGGCGACTTAAATGTCGCCCACACCGAAAACGACCTCGCCCGCCCGAAAGAAAATATTGGGAAAAAAGGATTCACCACAGAAGAGCGAGCAGGAATTCAAAATATCATTAAAGCTGATTTTGTCGACTCGTTTCGTATTTTTGAAAAAGGCAACGGACACTATACTTGGTGGAGTCATTTTGCAAATGCTCGAGCGAGAAATGTGGGCTGGAGAATTGATTATATTTTCGTCAGCGAAAAACTTGTGAAAAAAGTGAAGGGAGCTCTGATTCTTCCGAAGATTTTTGGCTCAGACCATTGCCCTATAATGCTTGAGATTTAAAAATGTGTTAACATAATATTGGGATGAACCATTCAAGACTAGACCAGCTCTCAGACGGAATTTTTGCAATAGTTATGACTATTCTAGTTTTTCAAATTAAAGTACCAGCAATCTGGGGACCGATAAATAATAAACAGCTTTGGCTTGAAATTGAAAAATTAATCCCCCTATTTTTGAGTTATGTTTTGAGTTTTGCTTTACTTTTCACCTATTGGCGAGCGCATCATTTTTTTGTTTCGATTTACGCTAAAAATATAGACTCCAAGCTTACAAATATCAATGCTTTATTCTTTATGTTGATAAGTTTAGTCCCCTTCTCAGCCAGTATTCTTGGACAATTTAATAAAAATGAATTATCCATTGTTATATTTGGTGTACATATAATTTTAATTGGCTTAACTTTATATTGGATGCGAGTCTATGTATTATATTCCGAACACATAAAAAATCCCGAAATAAGCAAGAGAGAGATCCGTGGCAGCACAGTTCGTACTTTGGCTCCCGTCATCTTTGCATTGATTGCTATACCACTTTCTTTCTTTAGTATTACCTTGTCTCTTTTCCTCTTCACCCTGGCTGTGATTTTCAATCTCTCCCCTTATAGTACAAAACTTTTTGAAAAATTAATTACCCCATCTGGAGAAAACTAATTTGCTTTTAATACTCTTTTTTTGCTATTATACAAGCATGAATACTTCGATCAATATAGACAAAAAAATAGAAAAACTCGTGACAAATACTGTTCGTCGGGTTTTTTTAAGCGAATTTACAAAATTCCGTAATCTTGTTTTGCCTTATGTTTCCCTGCGGGAACAGCGTGACATAGAAGCCAGATATGGCAAGAAACCATCGCGAAAAACAGTTAGATCTTTTTCATTTGAGATATGAAATGGCATATAGACTTGGCTAAACATGCGAACACTTTTATAAAAGTTAACAACATTCCCAAAGAACATATTTTTGATGTTGTTGCCGACGCCATTAAAAACTTTCAAGGTGAAGTAGTTTCTATTGACATTAAAAAGATGCGGGGTTCGTGGGAAGGTTTCTATCGTATTAGAAAGGGTAAGTGGAGGATAATTGCAGAATTTAATTTTAATAATAATTCTGTGTTTATAGAAGATATCGATTGGAGAGGAAATATTTATTAAATATTAAAATATATGCAAAAAACACATTCGACAGACTCAGTGCAAGCTTGCCAAAACTGTAAAAAGGATTTTGAAATTCGAAAAGAAGATCAAATTTTTTACGAGCAGATAAAAGTTCCACCGCCCCGGTGTTGTCCAGACTGCCGAATGCAGAGACGAATTGCTTTCCGTAACGAAAGGATACTTTATAAAAGGGCGTGCGATTTGTGTAAAAAAGATGGTATTTCTATTTACCCAAATGGTACCTCTTTCCCCGTCTATTGCCACCAATGCTGGTGGGGCGACGGCTGGGATCCAACTATCTACGGAGTGGATTATGATAAATCACGACCATTTTTAGAACAATTTGCTGAATTAAAAAATAAAGTGCCTCGTATTGCGCTTCTTGTAATAGATAGCATAAATAGTGATTATACAAATAACAGTGCTGAAAATAAAAATAGTTATCTGATATTCGCGGCGGAAAATAATGAAGACTGCATGTATGGCAGACTCATTCAAAATTGTAAAACATCTATTGATTGCGCCTTTTTGTACGAATCAGAACTTTGTTATGAATGTAGCGACTGTAAAAAATGTTTTAAATGTCTGTTTTCTGAAAGATTGCAAGATTGCATCGAAGTGCTCTTTTCTTTTGACATGCGTAATTGCCAGAATTGTATTCTTTGTACCAATGGACGCAATTTGAATTATTGCATAGAAAATATTCAGTGTACGAAAGAAGAATTTGAAAAGAAAAAAGCTGAAATTCTGAGCTCGCACGAAAATATCGAAAAAACTAAAGAAAAATATAATAAATTACGCGCAGACGCAATTGTAAAATACGCACTCGCTATAAAATGCCATAATGCGACCGGAGATTATATGTACAACTGTCATGATGGTGTAAATTTATTTGATGTTCGTAATTCAAAAAATTGTTCCTATGTTGCTGATGGTGAAGATCCCCTAGACTGTCAAGATGTAAATAATATGTATTTCAAAGCTGAGCGCTGTTACAACATTATGGGCACGCTCCAGAGCACCAACTGCATCGTCGGAACTTATATTATGTATTGCAGTGAAACATCTTACTCTGATAGTTGCTATAACTGCACAAATTGTTTTGGTTGCGCTGGACTAAATAAAAAAAATTACCACATCTTGAACAAAGAATATCCCAAAGAAGAATATTTAAAAATCAAAGAATAAATTATCACTCAATTAAAAAAGGACGGAATATATGGAGAATTTTTCCCTCCAGCTCTCTCTCCTTTCGGCTACAATGAAACTTTGGCAAAAGAATATTTCCCGATGGATGAAAAAGAAGCTAAAGAAAGAGGTTTCAACTGGCAAGAACAGACCAGTGGCACTTATGGCAAAGAAACAATCAAAGAAGAAAATATGCCGGAAACTATCGAAAAAGTTACAGAAGATATTTTGCAAGAAATTTTAGTCTGCAAAGATTGTAAAAAGAATTTCCGCATCACTCAGTCTGAATTAGATTTTTACAAGAGAATGAATTTACCGCTCCCACATAAAGACTTCGAATGCCGGCACCAAGACCGCATGAAAAAAAGAAATCCACGCAAGCTTTGGTACCGCTCTTGTATGTGTGAAAAAACAAACCATCCCCACCACTTGGACATCGGATGTCCAAGTGAATTTGAAACTTCTTATTCCCCCGATCGCCCCGAAATCGTCTACTGTGAACAATGTTACCAGCAAGAAGTATCCTAAAAAATTTTCACTTCCTCACCCCGTGTTTGGTGTGTAATTTTACAATTTCTTCTTCTTCCAATTCTTCTTTTTTTTCTTTCCCACGATCACCTAAAATCTTTAGTTCTGCATCACCCAGCATATCTAGAGACTTAACCAATTCTGAAAGATGTTCTACAGTATTTTTCTCCGGAGCATCCAACACTTCTTCGAGCAATGCGTGTAAAATGAAACCCATTCTCGGACCCGGTTTAATCCTGAGCTCTTTAATCATAAATTCGCCATCAATTTTAAGTTGACTGACAGATATTGGGTCTCGCAACGCTTCTTCGATCATGGCAAAATACTTTCGCAAGCGATAAGGTGCTTCTTTTTTCTTCATCCCCACCCTGTCACACTCACGGACATTCATTAAAAGCCAAATATTCTCCTTTCCAACTTTTTGAATTATTCTACGCACCGCAGAGAGTGTAATTAATTCTGTATCGGAGAAAAACATATGATTGCGAACAAGCTTTTCTACTAAATCAATCTCTTTCCTAGAAAATTTTAATCTCTCCATAATTTTTTTTGTCATCCGCGCACCCACCACTTCATGGCCGTAGAAAGTATATTTCTTTTTTGAGGCGAGACCAACAAGCGATTTAGCACGGTCTGGCTGGGGGAGGGACCCAGGAATCCGAGGACCTGATAAATCGGTTGATGGTCTCGCCTCTGCAAAACGACGAGTTCTAGGCTTTCCAATGTCATGAAAAAGCGCAGAAAGCCTTATTTCTAAAGGCCAATTCTTGTCTGCGGCATGTTGTAATGCATGCAATAAATGCCCCCAAACATCATAGATATGCTCTCCCAGTTGCTCACATCCTACCCCCTCTTCTAACTCTGGAATAATATTTTTTAACAAATTAAATTTCTGCAACATGGTAACTCCATTTGCAGGGCCGGGAGACATTATTACTTTTACAAACTCATCGTGAATTCTTTCAGTTGAAATTTTTTTTATTAATTCTGCATTTTTAAAAATATTTTCTGTTATTTCATATGACACAGAAAAGTTAAGTTGACAAGCAAAGCGCACGGCTCGCAACATTCGAAGCGCATCTTCATTAAATCGATCATTAGGATCCCCCACTGCCCTTATCGTTTTAGACTCAATGTCCTTTATGCCATCGAACAAATCAATTAGATGTCCTTTAGAATCTAGGGCCATCGCATTTATTGTAAAATCTCGTCTTTTAAGATCGTCCTTTAGATTGGTGCTGAATTTTACCTCATCTGGATGCCTAAAATCACTATATTTTGTCTCAATTCTATATGGAGTAACCTCTATCTGTCGTAATGTTCCATGTGAAACATCTTCCTGAATAACAGCTACAGTTCCAAAGGTGTTTTCATAAACAGTCTTTTCAAAAAGAGGGACAATTTCTTCTGGCTTTGCGTTTGTCGTGACATCCCAATCTTCTGGTTTTCTGCCCATTAAAAGATCTCGAACACATCCTCCAACAAGATACGCCTCAAAACTAGCTTTCTCGAGCGTGTCTGTTACATGTGAAACTTCTGTTGGAATTTTGGATATTAAGTTTTTGTGTAATAAATCCACTCTATTTTTTGTGCGGCCAGAGAGAATCGAACTCTCGTCTCAACCTTGGCAAGGTCGTGTTCTACCACTAAACCATGACCGCAAAATTACTTTTAATAATTTAATTATATATTATATTTAGCATATTGCAATTTAATATTTTAACCTTTAAAAATAAGAAGATTTTGATAATTCCACTAAATAATGTATAATGAATTGTGTTGCACCCGTAGTGAAATGGATATCACAACAGTCTTCGGAACTGTCGTTGGGGGTTCGAATCCCTCCGGGTGCACAAATATTCTTGTCCTTTATAAATCTTCTTCAACTTATTAAATAAAGAGTTTATACACAATTCTGTGGATAACTATGTTAGTAATGTTTATAAAGGACATATTTACAAAATGTCTTAAAGAAGAATTTTGGTAAAAATATGTTGTAAAATAAAGATATTTTGGTAAAAGACATTAAAATTAAGTATTGAGTTTCATGTGAAACATATTTAATAATGTTATTCATGAAACATCTTTAACTTAATGCAAATAAATAATAAGATGCCAAAAGTATTTACTTCGGAAAAGCAAAAAATAGGAGAAATCGGGGAAACTGTTGCAGTAAAGTTTCTCATGAAACATGCTTTTTCAATATTAGATCGAAATTATACTAAAAAATGGGGTGAAATAGACATTGTTGCTAAAAAAGACAGCAAATTGTATTTTATCGAGGTAAAGTCGGTTGCATCAGAAACTTTAGATGATGTTATTCGTGAAACAGGGGATGGTCATAGACCCGAGGACAATATGCATCCTTGGAAATTAAAAAGACTGTCCAGAATTATTCAGACTTACATTTTGGCAAAAAAATTGGATGATATCGAGTGGCAGGTAGATTTGTTGGTTGTATATCTTGATTTAAAAAGTAAAAAGGCTAAAGTAAAAGTGGTCAGTGATATTATTTTATGATATACTCGAAAAGTTTCCGGGCTGTAGTATATCGGTTGTACAAGTGCCTATTTAGAGAGCATTTAAATGCTCTGGTGTCGTTTATTGGTGTGTTAAAATTATATATTTCGGGCTGTAGTATATCGGTTGTACAAGTGCTTTGGGAGCATTTAGGCTGGGTTCGACTCCCAGCAGCCCGACATTGCGGGATTAGTTTAATGGTAAAATGTCAGTTTTCCAAACTGAGGTTGGGAGTTCGATTCTCCCATCCCGCACTATGATGACAACATATTTATATAGTTTTACGAGTGTATTTGCAGTGAGCCTTATTTCATTCATAGGTGTTTTTGCCCTCTCTTTAAGAGAAGAAATCTTGCGAAAATATATCTTTCTATTTATCAGTGTCGCTGTGGGTGCGCTTTTGGGAGATGCATTGATTCATTTAATTCCGGAAGCGTTTGAAATTTCTAAAAATATTACTCTCACCAGCGTTCTAGTCATTGCTGGGATTTTATTTTTCTTTACCTTGGAAAAATTTCTTCATTGGCACCATCATGGGGAAGATAAGGAAGACAGCCATATTCATCCTGTTGGTCAGTTAGTGCTTTTTTCTGACGGTATCCATAATTTTATGGATGGAATAATAATTGCGACCAGTTTCATCGTCAGTGTCCCGGTGGGGCTGGCTACCACTCTAGCAGTAATTTTGCACGAAATACCACAAGAAGTAGGGGATTTCGCTGTCCTTTTGCATTCTGGATATACCAAACAGCGAGCTTTGTGGCTTAATTTTTTATCAGCCCTGGCTGCCGTTTTAGGCGCTGTGGTTGTCTTCGTTCTAGGAGAGAAAACAGAATTATCTTCTGTTTATTTTCTCCCCATGGCCGCCGGAGGATTTATTTATATTGCAGTCGCAGATCTAATACCCGAACTTCAAAAAACGAAAGAAATAAAATATTCCATCTTGCAAATATTGGCGGTCATCGCTGGAGTACTAGCTATGGTTGCTCTAACCTTTCTTGAATAAATATCTAGTAGTTAATTAAAAAGGATTCTTCGCTCCCAGAATTTCAAAATGTAAATGCGGTCCAGTGGAGCGGCCAGTCGAACCAACAAAACCAATAATATCTCCTTGAGAAACATTCGCTCCAGAAGTAGTGTTTAATTTAGACATGTGAGCGTAGAGCGTTCTGGTGCCATTTGGATGTTGTAAAATAATCATATTACCATAAGCGCCATTCCAACCGGTCCTGGCGGTGAGCACTCTCCCCGAAGCCATGGCATAAATAGGTGTTCCGATCGGAGCGGCAATGTCCACCCCTCGGTGCTTGGCCGTGATCCCTCTAGACCTTCTACCGTTGGGAACTGGATTTTTAAAATAACCAACAATGCTTGGCATAGAAGAATAAGAACTTCTTCCTTGGGCCACCGATCCGCTTGTATTTTTTGGTTTTGTTTCACTCAACATATCTCCACCAGGAATCATTAATTTTTCACCTATGACAAGTTTCGCATCTAGATCGATATCATTAGCCAAAAGTATGACATCTATATCCACTTTATAAAGGTTGGCTATCCCTTGGAGTGTTTGACCTTTTACTACGGTGTGCTCAATACCAGAAAAGGGCAGGATAAGTAGCACCTCACCCTCTTTTAGTTTGTCGCCCTTTTGCTTTTCATTCACAGACAAAATGGTATCAACAGATACACCAAACATGTCTGCCACTTGAGAAACAGTGTCTCCCTTTCGAACCACATAAATATTTATTTCATTAGAAGAAAAATCCTCAACTTCTGTGTCGCCTGATACACCGAGTGGACTAGTCGCAGGAAGAAGGGCATTGTTAGAAACAATGTTCACCTCTACGGTTGAGACTGTAGCGGAAGAAACATTCGCCTCTAAAAGGGCCATGGTTTGTGAATTTTGACTGGATTCTGTTCCACCGAGAGTGGTGTCTTGAGCATATACCTTATCTGTCCCTGCAAAGATTGAAGAGAGAAGCCCTGCCTCTACCTTCAGGGGAATAAAAAATAACCCCAAAAGAACCAACGAAGGGGCTAAAATAGAACTGTATATATGACCGAATATTTTAAATAGAGATTTTATAAAACAAACTAAATATCGCAAGGTTGCCTTTCTGGCCTTTTATAATAAGGCTAGAATTACAGAACGACCGAAGATGTAATGCATCCGCCAGCTGGCGGAAAAGGTTCTCACGATGGTTACTGTCGGTACTGTCTTTCTGTCGGTTTATGCCATGCCCCTCTTCAGAACTACCTCCATAGGATAGCTCAAAAGAGGGCTAAAGTCAATTTGAGTCAAAGGGACTGGGGATAACTTTTAGGGATTTTCAAATGACACAAGAAGGGGCAAGATTACACAATAATATAGATTTTAAAATTGAATTGAAAAAATAGAAAAAATAAAGAATAAAAGCTGTGGTATATTTAAAGAGTGCAACACCTCAAGGAACTAAATAAAGAGCAAAGGGAAGCGGCGGAGCATGTATATGGTCCGCTGCTTATTTTGGCGGGTGCCGGCGCAGGAAAAACTAAGACTATTACGCACAGAATTGTGAACTTAATAAAAAATGACGTTTCGCCAGAGAAAATTCTCGCAGTCACCTTCACCAACAAGGCGGCCAAAGAGATGCGAGAGAGAATTATTTTAGAAATTGAAAAAAATACTGAAAGAGGAGGAGAACAAGACCCCGTACCCTTTGTCAGCACTTTTCATTCTCTGGGAGTTTTTATTATCAAAGAAAATGCCAGAATTTTGGGACTCACTAAATACTTTACTATTTTAGATGAATCTGATTCTACGGGACTGGTGAAAGAATCATTGAAAGAACTCGGCATAGATTCAAAACAACATGATCCGAAAAAAATAAAAAATATTATTTCACGAGAGAAAGGAAAGTTCACGGCTTGGGAAAATTATTTGGAAAGAGAAAATAATTCATTCGGAAGAATGGTCGCTCAAGTTTGGTCTTTATATGAAAAGAAAAAAGCGAAAGAAAATTCATTGGACTTTGATGATTTACTTTTAAAAGCCGTAAAATTATTAAAAGAAAACGAAGAAATCAGAAAAATTTATCAAGCAAAATGGGAATTCGTGCACATTGATGAATACCAAGACACGAACGAAGTTCAATATCTAATGTCGCAAATGCTCTCGGAGAATAATAAAAATATCTGTGTGGTGGGAGACAGCGATCAACTAATTTATTCTTGGAGGGGCGCAAACATCAAAAATATTTTAAGCTTTGAGAAGGATTATCCGGATGCCAAAATAGTCTTGCTAGAGCAAAACTATAGATCCACTAAAAATATTCTAGAAGCGGCCAATGTTGTCATCAAGAAAAACAAGTTCAGGCCGGATAAAAATCTGTTTACCAACAACGAAACAGGGGAGAAAATAGGTCTTTATGAGGCTTTGGACGAAAATGATGAAGCAGAATTTGTAGCTACGAAAATCTTGGAATTAAAAGACAGTGGCTTGGCCGAAATTGCAATTTTATACCGCGCAAATTTTCAGTCGAGAGCGTTGGAAGAAGCGATGTTGCGTTACAACATCCCCTACCAAGTTCTAGGGGTTAAATTTTTCGAAAGAAAAGAAATAAAAGACACTTTGGCATATTTACGGGCGGCCTTAAACAG
>JBBUEH010000004.1:0-2696 GCA_038078255.1 Patescibacteria group bacterium | reverse complement strand
CGAAAAGAAATTTTCTCTCCATTGTCTTCTTTTTTAAATCTGCCATCCTGGGGCAACCTTTTTTCATCCAGTTTTAAATTTGCCAAAACTTTAATGCGAGCAGTGATGCCGGAAGCGGCATTCTTTTCTAAAATCATGGCGTTGTGTAGGATGCCATCTATTCTATAACGGACTGTTAATTCTTTTTCCCCGGGCTCAATATGGATGTCCGATGCGCCTTGCAAAATGGCATGAAAAATCAAAGAGTCGACGATTTTTACTATCGGCAAATCTTCCGCCATTTGTTTTAGTTCCAGTTCAGATTTTTCTACAGTCGTTTCTCCATCCCCACCCAAAGATGCCCCCAGAGCAGAAGATTCCTTTTGGATAATATCTTGAAATTCCGCTTTCAAACTTTGTCTATATTGCACCAACACAGACTTGATCGAGGGGGTGTCCGTCAGCCGGGGCAGAATTCTAAGTCCGGATCGTTTCTTAATAAAATCAATCACCGGCAAATCATCCACATCCAGCATCGCCACTTCTAGACCATTGTCACCTTTTTTATAAGCGACGATATTATAGTTGCGCGCAATAGGTTCAGGCACGAGAGAAAGGACGGAGAAATCAATTTTCTGATTATTTAAATTGACAAAAGGTATTCCTAAAACAAAAGCTTCCATCCGCTTCAGATCGGTTTCAGATATTTTACCCTGAGAAAGTAAAATATTGTCAAATTTTTGTTTTTTAAGCTCGGCTTCTTTTACCGCTGAGTCCAGATCGGAACGAGTGACCAGTCCTGATTCTAAAATAAATTTCTTCAACTGTTCTTCGTTGATTTGCATTAATAGTAGTATAACAAAAATTGCAAGCCAGAGAAAGATTTTAAAATTTTAGAGACTACGGAAGCTGACGAGCTGAGTCTTGAGAAATTTTTCAGCAGAAAAATATTCGTGCTCAAAAATTTTAAAATCTTTCGTCATTTAATTTTCTATAAAGAAAGGCCTGCGTCTGACCGTAATAGTGACAGAATCTGGCACCCCACCACAAGTGACTGTATAAGTAATAGTGGAAACTGGACTCACCAACTGACTTCCAGACAAAGCTCCAAAAGTATTAAAGTTCGTGCCCGTACTAGGTCCTGCCGAGCAAGACCAAGTAAGCGTTGTAGAGCCACCTGTGTATATTGTTGTTGGAGTAGCATCAATATCTACAGTGGGTGAAGCAGTTTGACTCGCTGAACAATTGCCACTAGGAAAACCACCATTTAATCCGTTACATATCCAACTGGTGCTACTCCCAGCAGGGGGGAAGGCCGTATTGCTCGAATTACCCAAAGAGCACTGAACATCCGGAGCATAAGCGCTCGTTCCATTAGGATAAGTCTTGCCATTAGCATTCCCACAGACACCATTAACACTCGCTGCGCAAATAGTTCCATTCCAGCCACTCCCCGAAGCGCAACTTGCGGTAACTATAATCCCAGCGCCATTGGGAGAAATCGGTACAAGCGATTTAGCATTATTGTAAAGATAAAATGTTCTACTATTGTAAGGGACAGTAACTGCTTGCACACCTGATTGAGAGGCTGGAGTTAAAGTATTAGAGACATTTATATTAGTCATTCCAGTGGCCGTAATCGCTGTCGGAGTTCCTTCGGGATTAGTGATGCTCCAAGATAAATTGGGACTCGGATTACAAGTACTTTGGTTTAACGGAATAGTGCAAGAAGCAGGACCGGTGAGAGTGCCAGACATGGCAGTACATACCGGCACTGGATCTTGCAAGTTTTTACAAGTTGCGGTGTTTTTACCGTCCTGTCGAAACCAATAATTCGTTCCATTAATTACATAAACTGGAACAGCGCAATTATCATAAGCTGGTAAACAATAATCAGAAATCATTTTATTTTGCTCTTGATAGTAAAAATACCCAGAATCGGTTGCGCCAGTGCAGATATCGGTCACACAAGAAATTAGAGTTGCGCTGGATGGATTACTTACCGTCACCATTGTCCAAGGTGTACTCATACTGCAATTGTCATTTTCATTTGATTCGGTAATAGTCCCCGTACTTCCAGCCGAACTTTTGTCGGCGCAAGCGCGCATATATATGGTACCTAGAGTGGTAAATGTAATAGATCGTGAAGTAGGAGCACTTAACCCATTAGCTAGAGTAGACATATTGGGACTTACTGGATAGTCTACGACACCACTAGCTCCAGTGGAAGACGGTGATGTTTGAAATAAATTCACAAAACTTGCTCCGGTAGAAGCTGTGCCATTGTTCGTAATGGTAGAAGTGAAAGTTTGAGCAACATTAATCGTGGCGGTAGTTGGAGTGGGAGCAGAAGCGGTGAGGTTGGGGAGATTCGCCACCGCTGTAAATGTAGAATCAGGAGAATATCCTGTGCCAGTGGTATTGATGGCATAACCACGATAGTAGTATGAAGCGCCAGCAGTCATTCCTGTTCGAGAATGGGTGAAGACACCAGTGGTTGTTCCGCCTTGAGCTAAACAATTAGTCGTTGGCGCAGGCGTAGTTCCCCAACAAGTGCCACGAGCCGAGATAGCAGCTGGAACACCCAAGGAAGTGACATTAGCTCCGAGAGTAGCGCTGGTAGTAGTGATTGCAGAGACGGTTGGAGTGGTAACGGTTGGAACGGCGTTGGAACTACTTACAATAATGGATTTGGTACATAACGGCCCAAACCACGC
>JBBUEH010000003.1:7441-7795 GCA_038078255.1 Patescibacteria group bacterium | reverse complement strand
CTTTGAACAACATCCCGCAACGCACCCGTCTGTTCATAAAAATTTACACGCCCCTCTATGTCTATTTTTTCACTCACAATTATTTTAATACTTTCAATAAAATCTTTATTCCATGTTTTCTTAAAAAGTGAATTACCCCCACGAAAGATAATAATATTCTGCGCTGTTTCTTTAGCCATATAATGATCCACCCGGTAAACTTGCGTAGGTAAAAAATATTTATCGATATGTTTCGTTAAACTTATCGCGCTTTCTAAGTTGATACCAAATGGTTTTTCTAATAAAATTTTAGTTTCTCCTACTTTAGCTAAGCCAGACTCCCCCAACACCTCCACTATTGATTGAGAAATGTCA
>JBBUEH010000003.1:0-7431 GCA_038078255.1 Patescibacteria group bacterium | reverse complement strand
CTCAGCAATGAGTTCTGATTTGTCGATCTGATATTTTCTAATAAAATTTTTGTATCCCCTATTTTAGACAAACCAGATTCTCCTAAAAACTCCACTATGGATTGCGAGACATTTGGTGGCACAGACAAATAAAACAGTCTTTGCGCAGGTTCTCTAAAAGACTCTTCAATCTTTTTTAAATGTTCATTCAACTTTTTATAATCTTGAATATCGGTTGTGTTCATTTGAAAATATATAGAACTCTCTTGACGAGTAACACCCACTATCTCAAATTGCTCTGGCAACATTTTTGCTTTTGCTATGGCATCTATCGCCGGCAATAAATACCTTTTGGCTAAGTCACCAGATATTCCAAATATAATTAAAATTGTGGGTTTATCTTTGTTCATTTTTAAAAATATCTCCTGATGAATTTATTCTACTATTTTGATAATCTGTAAAAATTGTTAATGATGGAACTTTTTTTAATATTTGTGCTGGTTGTTTTGTTATTTCAATATCTTTTTCTAAATCTTCTAAAACACTCCATTTACTCTCCCTTTGCATAAAAACTACAGCTTCATCTAATTTCTCTATGGCCTTTGGGGTAATGGTAATACGAATAAAACTCGGTGTCTCATATCCACATGCGAGATCTTGCATGGTGACTGCATCACTATCAGGAAGTATACCAGCAATGTGCCCATCCGAGCCAATACCAAACAAACCTATTTTATATTCTGCTCTTTCAAATTCTTGAATTAAATTTTGATTAAATTTTTCTGTTGTACTTTTTTGACCATCACCTGATAAAACTGGAATCAATTTTGCCTGTGGAAAAACAAAACCTCCGTCCAACAACTGCTGCCAATTTGAATCTTTGTGCCCCAGTGGGCCATACCGCTCGTCCGTCAGAATAATAGTTAAATTTTCACATTGATGATTCTTTAAAATTTCTGCAACTTTGATCCCTACTAAAATAGAGGATCCTCCGGTAACAAAAAATAAAACAACTTTGCCTGATTTTAATTGCTTTAAAATGGAAGTAGCAACAAAATCTGCAACCTCCCCAGCCTCAGTCGTTGTTTTTATATTAAGGCTCATGAATATATTGTAACAAAATTCTAAGATTCTCAAAAGCTCTGTTGATTAAAAGCTCTTTTTGTATTATTGTTACTTGTATTGTTTATATTGGGAGATCGTCTAATGGTAGGACATATCCCTCTGGAGGATATTATCTTGGTTCGAATCCAAGTCTCCCAGCCTTAAAAGTGCTATAATTAACTTATGCAAAAAGTAGGGAAAATATTTCTGAATGCTATTCCGATTTTAATAATGATTGGATTGATTCCGCTCGTTAAAAACGATTATCTACTTACAGTTTTTTATATTGGAATTATTGTTCTTTCTTTAATAGTTATTAAATCTAGGAAAAATGATCTTGTCGCTTTTATATTTGGCTTTGTAGTTATTACATTTTTTGAATACATTTTCATCAGCACCGGAGTGGAAACTTTTACCAGAAATTCTCTCTTTGGCGTGATGCCTCTATGGCTCCCCTTCCTCTGGGCTTATGGATTCGTTGCCATAAAAAGATCAATAGAAGTATTGTAAAATTTATTTTTTACCACGACTAGAGGATTTTTTTTCCACGCACGCTTTAATGAAAGCAGAAAAAAGCGGATGGGGTTTCAAAGGATGAGCTAAAAATTCTGGATGGAATTGAGTGCCTAGATAGAATGGATGTTTACTTTTGGGTAATTCTGCAATTTCCATTAAATGCCCATCTGGGGACCGTCCCGAGAAAACAAAACCCTTCGCTTCCAAATCTCCAACAAAAGCTGGATTAACTTCATAACGATGTCGGTGTCTTTCTGTTATTTCTTTCACCCCATAACTTGCTTTGGCAAGGGTTCCTTCCCGCAAAACTGCTTTATAGGCTCCAAGTCTCATCGATCCACCATACAAATTATTTTTCAAATGTTCCTTCTGGGACTCCATAACATCTATCACAATATTTTTTGAACTTGGATTCACTTCCCTAGTGTTCGCATCCTTTAAGCCTAGAATGTTCCGTGCATATTCTATGACCATCATCTGCATACCATAACAAAGACCCAAGAAAGGAATTTTATTTCCTCGTACAAATTTTACCACTTTCAAATTCCCCTCCACCCCCCTAGAACCAAAACCTCCGGGCATCACAATGCCATCATATTTTTTCAAATTTTTTAATTTGGCGGGAGATTTTTCAAAGTCCACAGAGTTGAGCCAAAAAATAACAGGCTTTTTGTTTTGCATATAGGCAGAATACTTAATCGCTTCGATCACTGACAAATAAGAATCAGAAAGCATATAGTCTCCCGTCTCGAAATATTTTCCAATCATGGCAATTTTCACTGTCTCCTTGCCATTGTGCGCATGTTTGGCAAAATTCTTCCACTGGGCCCATGCTTTGGTGTTGGGCTTTCTGGAAACAAGGCCTAGGAGATCACAAAGTTTATCCGAGAGTTTTTCTTTTTCAAAATTAAGTGGTATATCATAAATACTATCCACATCTGGGGCAGAAATTATTTTATCCGAAGACATGTTGCACAACAAAGAGAGTTTTTCTTTCCTTTTCTCGTCTAGGCTCATGTCGCCCCGGGCCAGAAGGATGTCTGGCTGTATACCAGAAGCGTTCAAAGTTCTTACCGCATACTGTGTTGGTTTGGTTTTCATTTCTCCAATTTTTGCTGGTGTCGGAAAATAAGAAACCATCACAAAGAAAACATCTCTGGAACTTTCAATTTTCATCATTCTGGCTGCTTCCAAAAAAAGCAAATTCTGATATTCACCAATGGTTCCTCCAACCTCGACAATGACCACATCGGCCTTGGCTACTTGCCCCGCTTTTTTAATTCGTCCGATTACTTCAAGTGGAACATGCGGAACAACCTCTACGCATTTACCTTTATATTCTAGATTTCTTTCTTTTTCTATCACCGACTTATACACTCTGCCTGTCGTCATATAGTTTATTCGAGTCAAATTTGTATCAAGAAATCTCTCGTAATTACCCATATCCTGATCTGTTTCGTCTCCATCGGACAAAACAAAAACCTCACCGTGTTCGGTGGGGTTCATAGTGCCAGCGTCAACATTGATGTAGGGGTCTATTTTTACTGCGGTTACATTGAGTCCACGATTTTTCAAAATCAATCCGATGGAGGATGAAGTAATGCCTTTTCCCACTCCGGAAATTACTCCTCCCACTACGAAAATATATTTTGTTGCTTTTTTTTGCGCCACTTGTTTATTTATTTAAATATCTTCTAATTGCGAAAAAGCTTGAAATCACTCCAAGGATTATACCTGATAATAAAATCATTGCAAAAATTTGAAAAAAGTTAGCAAGATAATAATCATACATATCCAGCCCGAGGAAACCCGTCATATTCCGTCCCATCCAGGCCGTCGCCGGCCAGAAAAGGATCAAGGTTACCAGGGTCGCAATCATGCCGTAAATCACCCCCTCAATCAGAAAAGGTCCCCGAATATGCATATCTGAAGCTCCCACCAAGCGCATCACTCCGATTTCTTCTTTGGAAATAAAAATGGTCAAGCGAATAGTGTTGAAAGTCACAATGATAGAAAGAATTATCAGAATCAGAGTAATTAAAAACCCAAGTTTTTGCGCGCCGGATATGATGGTGCTTAATCGCTCGATCACTAATTTATTTTGATGATAATTTACTTTATCTACGATCGAAGCCGCCCCGGAAGAAAGGGAACTGTCTCCTTTCATGAAATTTGCAATACTTTCATACTGGGAAATTTCTTGAGCCCGGACATTAAGATAGGCGCCGAGAGGGTTGTCTCCTATCTCATCAAGGGCCGCAATCGTCGAGTAATCATTCGAGTGACGACTGCGGAAAAGTTCGAGAGCTTCGGAGGCAGAAGTATAAGAAACAGTTTTTACTTCTGGTAACTTCTCGAGAGATTCTTTCAAGAGAAAAATTTTGTCTTCTGGTGCGCCAACAGTAAAATAAATCGTCACATCCACCTTGTCTTTAATGTTGTTGAGAGAAGAATAAAGAACCGCCTGGAGTAAAATAATCAGAGTAATGACAGAAAGGGTGATCGTCACTACCAAAACAGCCGCAAAAGACACCAAGCCTCCTCGAGTGAAGTTGGTCAATCCTGCTTTGATAATTCTTTTTAATTCGATCATAATAAATTGGTGAAGATAACTGCACCAATTATAGCATAAAACAAAAATAGTCTACTCTACTTGCTGTGCTTGCTGTCTCGAACAATTTTCCCCTTCTCCATCGTTACCACCCTTTTCCCCACTGAATCAATGACTCCTTTATTGTGGGTGGTTAAAATAACGGTGGTGCCAAGGTCATTTATTTTTTTCAAAATTTGAATCACTTCGTGCGTATTGATAGGGTCTAAATTCCCAGTGGGCTCATCAGCAATGATTATCTCGGGCTGATTGATGATGGCTCGGGCAATGGCCAGGCGCTGTTGTTCCCCCCCAGACATTTGACTTGGAAAATGTAGAAGCCGATGGCTTAAATCAACTAATTCTAGAACATGAGGCACATCTGAAGATATTTCTTCTTCGGTCTTGCCCACTGCCTCCATGGCAAAAGCAATATTTTCGTAAGCAGTTTTATTTTGCAGTAATTTGAAATCTTGAAAGACCACCCCAATACGACGACGAAGCTTGGTCAAAGCGCTATTTTTTAATTTGTGCACATTGATAGATTCAAAAAAAACAGTCCCCTCCGAAGGATTTTCTTCCGCCAGAATCATTTTGGTGAGAGTAGTCTTTCCTGCCCCTGAATGCCCCACAATCGAGACAAACTCCCCTGCGGTCACGGTCAGAGTCACATCATCCAACGCCACCGAATCCTTATAAATCTTTGAAACATTGTTAAAATAAATCATATTAAAATAGGTTAAATGTTGATTTTATGAAGGTGACGATGCGTAGCAGGATATCCTGAATAAAATTAACATTTGACCTATTTATTCTATCACAAATTCTTCTCCGCCTCAATGAAAAGGTCTAGCTCGCCGTCGAGGACTGCGTCAACATTGGAGGTTTCGGCTCCTGTCCTGTGATCTTTTACCATTTTATACGGATGGAGGACATAGGAACGGATTTGATTCCCCCATTCTATTTCTGTATTTTTCATTTTCATACTCTCTTCTGTAGATTTTTTTTCTTCCTGCGCTTTTTTGAAAATTTTAGCACGCAAAATCGATAATGCTTGTTCACGGTTTTGTTCTTGAGACCTTTCGCCCGAAGCATGAACAGAAATTCCGGTCGGAAGATGAACAACCCTAACGGCTGTCTCTCTCTTGTTCACATTTTGTCCTCCGGGCCCACCAGACTTGGAAAATTCTATTTTTAAATCTGCCTCTGGGATAGAAATATCTTTTTCTTCTAATTTTGAAAATTTCGGCAAAACTTCCACCAAAGAAAAAGAAGTGTGTCGCAACTTTTTTGCGTTAAAAGGAGAAATACGCACGAGTCGGTGTACACCGGATTCATTTCGAAGTTGGCTGTAAGGCCCACTTCGCCCTGAGCTTGTCGAAGGGTTGCCTTTTACTTCAAAAGAAACATTCCTATAACCTCCATGATCATTCTTATGCTCATGGATAAATGAAATCCCCCAACCTTTTCTGTCCGCATATTTCATGTACATCGAAAGAAGCATCGCCGTAAAATCTTCCGCATCGTCCCCTCCGGCGCCAGAGATTATCGTTAGTATCGCATTGCCTTTATCATATTTCCCAAGTCCTTCTTTTTTAGCCTTCAATTCCGCCAGCTGAGCAAGGACTACCCTTGCTCGCACCTTATCAGTCCAAAAGTCTGAAGCCTGCATTTCAGCTTCCAGTTTTTTGATTTGTTCGTCTATATTGTGTGTATCTTCTTTATCCATCCTTTCAGTATATCAAAATTTTCCGAGGATAACATAATAAATATAGCTTTACTTATCTAAACTTGTATAATGAAAGTATGGATATTAAGAAAAATATTGATGAACTTATCGGAAAAACACCGATGCTTGAAATATCAACCGTTAGACCCGATTATAAAATTTATTTAAAACTTGAGTATTTCAACCCCGGCGGAAGTTTTAAAGACAGGACAGCCGATGCCTTAATAAAAGCCGCAGAAAAGTCCAGTAAATTAAAAAAGGGGATGAAAATTTTCGAATCTTCTTCTGGAAACACCGCCAAGGCTCTGGCAATGCTTTCGGCGGCGCGAGGATATGAATTTACAGCAATTGTGGACAAGCATGCTCCGGCGGACAAATTAAACTCTATCCGCGCCTATGGCGGAAAATTACACTTTTGCGCCGACGAAGAAGACACAAAAGGCGGGCATTTGGTTGACATCCGAAGAGAAACTGCAAAAAAGTTAGCTCTAGAATTAGGTGGTATTAATTTAGACCAATACGACAATCCAGAAAATCCGAAAGGTTTTTACAACACCCTAGGTAAAGAAATCAACGAACAAGTTCCGGATGCGGACTACTTAATCGGCACAATAGGCACGGGTAGCTCCCTCTCTGGTTCGGGACGCTATTTGAAAGAACGCAACAACAAGCTGAAAATAATCGCTCTCGAACCTAAAGGATCTAGTCATTTTTCCCCCCACGGACATGGCTATTTTATTTCTGGACCGGGATATCCTGTTGGAGCGATCCTACCCAAAAACATCGATACTGCGCTTATGGATAAACATGATTATGTATCCGACAAGGAAGCATTTAATACGATGCGCTTTTTCGCAAAACATAAAGGCTTGATGGTCGGAGATTCAAGCGGAATGGTGCTTCACTACGTAATGAAGTTTATTAAGAAAAAACCGATCTCAGATAAAATAAATAAGGTTGTTCTGATTATCGGTGATAGTGGTGAAAGCTACCTTTCACACGCATACAACGATAACTGGATGATCGAGAATGAACTTCTGGACGAGCATGTGGCAAAAGAATTAGCAGAGTTTTATCTTTAGCCAAAAAAAATTGAGCCGATGGACAGACTTGCACTGTCGACCCACACTTTACGAAAGTGTTGCTCTACTACCTGAGCTACATCGGCAAACGGCTCATTTCCTACCATTTGAGTACCTTTACGATACCGCTAGAACCTACTTTATCAAAAATAGCTGAAAATCTCCAGCGTGCCTCGCGCGTGCTACGCACGCCTGTGTATGCACACAGTTTCTCCAAGGGAGAAAGCGAGGCACGCAATCCACCGAACGGCTCAAATGGCAGGAAATGAGCCGTTCGGAAAAAATGGACTCGGTTTTGCGAAACTATTTTGCGGGAGGGAGGATTCGCAAAACCGAGACTAAAGTTTTTGAAATTCGGGGGGATTCGGGTTTCCGCCCCGCAGGAAGATCCGCTATGAGAAAAAGTCAAGCATTTCGGTACACCGTTTTGT
>JBBUEH010000002.1:0-81367 GCA_038078255.1 Patescibacteria group bacterium | reverse complement strand
ATTGCGAAGGGTGTAGATCAAGGTGGGGCAGGAGACCAAGGCATTATGAAAGGTTATGCGACGAGTGAAACGGCAGAACATTTGCCACTGGAGTATATACTGGCCCGAGATCTTTGTCGAAAAATTTATGAAGTCTATCCGTATGATGGCAAGACTCAGGTAACGATAGAAGACGAAAAAGTTTTGACCGTGGTGGCGAGTTTTCAAAATACAAAAAATTCTAATTTATTAGCATTGGTAAAAAGTATACTAGCAAAAGACTTGCCCGCCGAAGCCTTGGCGGAGGCGGGATATTTAATAAATCCGGCTGGAGAATGGCATCAAGGAGGATTTGACGCAGATACCGGACTGTCAGGGAGGAAATTGGTGATAGATAATTATGGTCCTGAAATTCCAGTCGGGGGTGGGTCTTTTTCTGGGAAAGATTATACTAAAGTAGATAGATCTGGCGCATATATGGCACGGAAAATCGCAGTGGAACTTCTAGAAAAGAGAAAGGCAAAAGAAGTTTACACCAAGCTTGCTTATGCAATAGGCAAGAGTGAGCCAGTTATGGCAGTGTTTGTGGTGGATGGGATTGAAGAAGCGATAGTTGGATATGATTTGAGCCCCAAAGGTATCCGTGAATATTTAAAATTAGACAAAGTAAAATTTGCCGACACTTCACAGTGGGGGCATTTTGGTCGAGGTTTTGAGTGGAGGTGAGAAAGTATAATATATGATATAATTCAAAACATGTTTGAAAATTTTAAAGAAAAATTCTCATGGAGAAAGCCCAATAGAAGAAAACCATCGGAGTTTGTTGAGCAAGAAAAAGTACCCATAAGATCTGTTGCAGATAGAGATGAGTTTTTAATGTTAACGGCGCATATACCAGACCCCCATTTTTTAGATAATTTTAATCTTCTACCAGAAGAACTTCAAAAATATATAATAGCAGACATTGTAAAAAAGAAAAAGAAAGGTATGCTGTTGAACGAAATTTCTGCTCGTTTAGAACTTTTGGTTGAACAGGGGTTTGCTTTCTCAAAGATGAATGGAACATATTCTGACAAAAATCATAGGCCAGATGATTTTTCAAGGGAAGATCTTAAATTGATGGATGAACTAGGTCAAAGAACACCAGTGATTGATTCTTATTTAGATGATGTAAAAAGAGCGGGGGAAACCCCTGATGAAGAACCTATTCCTATCCCCAAGAAAACAAATTGATTGAAATTAAATAGCTTATTCTTTTTTGAAACCGAAAGTTCCACCCAGCATCATATAGAGTACCAGTGGGGCGCCCCAGTTTGCCCATCTTTCGACGAAATCCCAAACAGGATCAGGACCAATAGGCCAGCGGAGTAAAGCTGTAAAGAGTCCCCAGACTGCCATCCATAAAACAGCGAGTCTAATGGGTTTCAAAAGTACCAACAAGGCAAGCAATAAATCTACAACTCCTACAGCTAAGAGTAGGGTTGTTATGGTTCCTGGGTCTGTTATGCCAAATGGTTCAAAGTACTTAAACCATCCCTCCTTCCCCTGTATTGCAAAGACTCCATGCCCGAGGAATTCTCCAGCTACCGCTATCCGCAAAATCCATTCCATTGTTTTGGTATTCATATTTTTTTATTTTGTGTTTTAATATTTATAATTGAGTTATCCACTTTACATAAGGGGACCAGTCTCGTGTATAATGGTTGCATGGTTGCGAAACTACGCAACTACAATATATTATACACCATCTTCATATTCTTATAAAGTGTGGAGTGTGGATAAATTTTAAAATTATGGAAACTTACAAAAAGAATTGGCTTAAATTTACTCTCGGGTTTGTTGCCTGTTTTTTGATTAGACTTATTCCTTTCAGACCACCCAACATTGAGCCAATACTTGCTACCCAAATGCCTTTCAGTCGTGCCTATGGGGCCTATGCTGGTTTTTTGTTTGCTTTTTTTAGTATTATATTTTTTGACCTCATAACTGGACATTTTGGGATATGGTCGTTGATCACAGCGGGAACTTATGGGGTGCTTGGATTTGGAGCCACATTTTATTTTAGAAACAAAAATCCGGGATCTCTTGATTATGCGTCTTTTGCAATTCTTGGAACTTTATTTTTTGATGCTGTAACCGGTTTGTCCATTGGTCCGCTTTTCTTTCAGCAGTCATTCATGGAGGCTTTGATGGGGCAAATACCATTTACTCTTTGGCATCTGTTGGGCAATGTGTCTTTTGCTTTAATCTTAAGTCCAGCGATTTATAATTTTGTGATTAAAAATGAAAAATTAGAAAACATTTCTCTTATGAACTTATTTAATCCAAAGAAAATCTGAAACATGAAAAAAGTAGAAAAAATTTTAAAAAGCGATTTAGCTAAAATAAGATCAATTAGAAAGAGAAGCGGTGAAGTAGTGCCTTTTGATTTGGAAATTGTAGCCCGAGCCATTTTAAGAGCTTTTGAGATAACAGGAGAGGGAAGAGAGCCGGAATCCCACATTGTGGCGAATAGTGTTTTTCAGAATTTACTTGATGCCAGATCTGATGTAGTCGGTAAGCATAAGGGAGCTAAATTTTTACCAACGGTTGAGATGGTTCAAGACATTGTGGAAAAAGAATTAATGAAAAAAGATTTCACTGATACGGCTAAAAAATATATTCTCTACCGCAGTAAGCGCTCAGAGCTTCGAGCGGCTTTTGGACCGGTGCCGGAAGCGGTTCGAAAAGCAGTTGAAGAAAGCAGTAAATATTTTTCCAGTTCTTATGCAGAATATATTTTCTATCAGTTTTATTCACGCTGGATTCCAGAATTGAGTCGTCGCGAGACTTGGATAGAAACCATTGGTCGTTATATGGCCTATATGAAAGAGAATTTGGGGGATAAGCTCTCCACTAAAGAATATGAAGAAGTTGAGCGGGCAATTCTCAATCAAGATATTTGTCCTTCCATGCGCTTGCTCTGGTCTGCGGGGAAAGCTTGCCGAAATTCAAATGTCTGGGCATATAATTGTTCTTATATTGCTCCGACCTGTCCTCAGGATTTAGGAGAAATTATGTATGTTTCAATGTGTGGAGCAGGGCTTGGTTTTGCTGTTGAATGGGAGAATGTCCAGAAATTTCCACAGATAAAAAAGCAAAATAAAGAAAAATCACTTGCCCATATCATAGAAGACAGCAAAGAGGGCTGGGCCGACGCTTTTGTTTTGGGATTGAAAACTTGGTTTGACGGTAGAGATATAAAATTTGATTATTCATTTATCAGACCAGCTGGAGCGCGCCTGGAAACTGCTGGTGGTCGAGCATCCGGACCACAGCCGTTAATGGATTTAATGGAATTTACTAGGCGTAAAATTTTAGCCAAACAAGGTCGTCGTCTTTCCAATTTAGACATGCATGACATCATCTGCCAAATCGGGATGATCGTAGTGGCAGGAGGAGTTCGACGCAGCGCTTTAATTTCTCTTTCTGAGTTGGAAGATATGGAGATGCGAGATGCTAAGAAAGGACAATTTTATTTAACCGAAGGACAGCGCAGCATGGCCAACAATTCAGCAGTTTATAATTCTAAACCGTCTGCTGAAGAATTTTTAGACGAATGGACAGCATTAGTTAGTTCTCGTTCTGGTGAGCGTGGAATTTTCAATCGGGCAGGATTAGAAAAACAATTACCAACCCGCAGATGGGAGGCAATTAAAAATGAAAGACAAATAGGATTAAATCCTTGCGGGGAAATTTATTTACGATCTAAACAATTTTGTAATCTTACCAGTATTGTAATTCGTCCACATGATACAGTGGCGACTCTAAAGAAAAAAATAGAATTAGCCACACTACTCGGAACATATCAATCTACATTGACTAACTTTGGCTATCTTTCAAAAAAATGGAAAGAAAATTGTGAAATAGAAAGACTGCTCGGTGTTTCCTTGACTGGTTATTATGATAATCCAATTATTCGAGATGATAAAGTGCTGGATATTCTAAAAGCAGATTCTATTGAAACAAATAAAAAGTATGCCAAACGTTTTGGTATCAATCCTTCTACCGCCATCACTTGCGTTAAGCCTCATGGTAATTCTGGTCAGCTTTTAGGAGTTGGTTCGGGCATGCATCCTTGGTATGCTCCATATTTTATTCGCCGAGTGCGTATTTCTCATACAGACACATTACTGCAAATGGCCCAAGATCAAGGTGTGCCTTGTTTGCCAGAAGTTGGTCAATCTGTCGAATCGGCCACTACTTTCGTTTTAGAGTTTCCAGTCAAAGCGCCAGATGGAGCGATTTTTAAAGATGAAGTTTCTGCTCTTGATTTAATGAAAGAATGGAAAAGACTTAAAGAGCATTTTGTGGAACATAATCCATCGGCAACTATTTATGTTGGTCCGGATGAATGGATAGCTGTTGGTAATTTTATTTATGAAAATTGGGATTCTATCGGTGGGCTTTCTTTTCTTCCACGCTCCGAACACATTTATCAATTGGCTCCATATGAAGCAATTACCAAAGAGGAATATGAGAGGCGTTCTAAGTCTATTGGTAAAATCGATTTCTCTAAACTTTCTCAATATGAGACTACTGACAATACTCTTGGAGCTAAAGAATTTGCCTGTGTAGCAGGTCTTTGCGAAGTTTAATTTTAAATTATGTTATACACAAAAAAAGGAGATAATGGAACGACGAAACTCTTTGACTGTCCGCAAGGTATGCGGCTGAGCAAGTCCTCTTTTGTTTTTGAAGTATTAGGTACGATAGATGAATTAAATTCTTCTATTGGATATGCGAAGGCCCTGTCTACAAAATATAAACTCTCAGTTTTTATGAAAAATAAAAAAGTATCTTATGAAGAAATTCTTGATATCTTTCAGCAGAATTTATTTTATATTCAAGCAGAACTTGGTGGCTCGCCAATGCATGCAAGTAAAGAGCAGATATTTTTTTTAGAGGAAGTAATCTATGAAGTGGAAACTCTTTTGCCACCGCTAAAATCTTTCATTATTCCCGGGGGAGGAGAGGCTGGCGCATATTTAGATATTGCGCGAACCATTGCCCGCCGAGCGGAACGCCAAACTATAATATTGCGAGATAAACAAGAAAGGAAGATTAATGATACCAGCATCCAATTTCTCAATCGCCTTTCGAGCGCCCTGTATGCGCTTGCTCGTTTTGCAAATTATCAAGAAGGTTACACAGAGAAAAGACCCCAATATAAATAATTTATATAAATATGTACGGATAAATTAAAACAACAGAATATCATGATTGGGGAAGTGAGGTGTAAATCCTCCACAGTGCCGCTACGGTAATCCTATATTTTAGGGAAGTCCGAGTACTAATCATGAAGTAAGTCCCGAGCAGGAAGTTGGAAACGCAGTGTTTGCGTTCGTCGAAATAACTCCTCCTCGTAAGGAGTTTTTTATTTTTTAAAAAAACATGTCAAAAAAACAATACAAAATTATATTTATCGGAAGCATTGCGACACTTGCATTTTTCTTTGCATCTTACGGGATACAAAAAAGCGTTTCAGTTTCAAAGCCAAGCCTAGAAAAATCAGAAATTCCCACAGAATCTATTCCTGTTAAAAATATAATTTCAATTACCATTATCGCCGGAGATAAAACATTACATATTGCATCGTATACTGGGGCATCTCTTTATGATGCGCTTGTTTCGGCAAAAGACAGTGGACAGATTGAGTTTTCCGGAAAAAATTACTCCGGACTTGGATTTTTTATGACCAGTATCGGCAATCTTTATAGAGGAAACGGGGAAAATTTGTTTTATTACATTAATAACAAAGAAGCATCAGTCGGTGCTTCTTCATATCTGCTTAAAGATGGCGACATTATTGAGTGGAAATTAAAATAAAAAAATCGCATGAAAAAAATAAAAATTCTGTTTCTTTTTTCTATAATTCTTTTTAGCCCAATATCTTTTACATATGCAGAAGATGAAATAATAATACCTGAAATAATTCCGCCAATTATTGAAGAGATTCCACCAGTACCAATTTTAACAGAAAACTTTATTATTCGAGATGGCGACATTATTCTCTTTTCTGGCGCAGTCGCCCTTCCAGTGCCAGGTATGGTTGCTTTAAATGACAACACAGATGTATCTCACTCCATAAACGCACAAAGCGTTCTCTCTGTTTTACACGATGCTGATATATTAAGCGCAGATTTTAGTATTTCCAATCTGGAATACTACGCTTCTTTTAGTTCTTTGTATTTGAAATGCATCACGGGAACTGTCACAGGACAAAAATGCGACAACTGGCAATATACGGTCAATAATTCTTATCCCGGTATTGGTATGGACCAGAATATTTTATCGGGCGGAGAAAATATCTATGTGTATTTTGGACCGCAAAATAAAGTTTTACTCAGTTCAAATAATATAAATACAACCGATACTTTAACTGTCTCAGCACAAAAATATGACTATCAAAATGACGTCTGGATAACAAGAATCGGAGTAACTGTTGGACTAACGCAGCCTGATCCAAATAATCCTTGGTTACCTATAGAAATACAAACAAATGCAGTTGACACAAATGGACAAGTCACTTTCTCATCAATTCCTACTGGTTCTTATAACATTGGGATTAAAGAAGATTTTTATTTCCCGACTGAAGCTTTGATTGTGACGCCACCTCCTGTACCTGACCCAGTGCCTGAATCTTCATCAGGGAGTAGCGGACGAAGTAAAAGAAGTGGAAGTGTTCTTGGAGCTGCAAGAGAAGCAAAATTTGATCTTGAAAAAGCTTTTGACTTTTTAATTGCACAGCAAAAAGAAAACGGCTCTTTTGAGGAAGACATTTACACGGATTGGGCAATCCTAGCTTTTGCCTCCAGTACTGATTATCAAGATCAAAAAACAAAACTTATAAAATATTTATCAGAAAATAAATTGACGGAAACTCTTTTGACTAGCTACGAAAGGCGGTCTATGGCATTAATGGGTTTGGGATTAAATCCATACAATATAAATAATGAAAATTATATTGAAAAAATAATTAAAAATTTTGATGGCATACAATTTGGAGATGCTAATTTGGTAAACGATGATATTTTTGCTCTTATTCCTCTTGCAAGTTCTGGCTATACATCTAACGACGATATTATCTCAAAAGACATACAATTTATTCTTTCGAAACAAAAATCGAACGGCTCATGGGAAGAAAGTGTTGATATGACATCGGCGGCAATACAAGCACTCAAGCCATTTGATTCGGTTAACGGAGTTTCTAATGCTCTTGCTAAGAGTAGCGCTTATCTTGTGAGCGAGCAGGGAAGCGATGGTGGTTGGAGAAATGTTTATGCAACAAGTTGGGCATTGCAAGCATCGTCTGCACTTGGTACAACTTGGACAAAAAACGGTAAAAATGGAAATGATTATTTGGCAGTCAATCAAGCTATTGATGGCGCAGTACTTCCAGTGAATGAAACTTTGCAAAACAGAATCTGGGCGACAAGTTATGCTGTTCCCGCAGCACTTGGAAAATCGTGGAGTCTCATTATGCATACTGTTGCTAAACCAGTTCAGCAAAATACTAAAATCGTTGCGAATAGTGAAAACACTGATGGGGTGGTAAAAGCTAGGTCGGAAAATAAACCAGAAGATGTAAGTAATAAAAATTCTAAAGATATTGCTGCAGAGATGGGTATCAATATTAATCCTGCGCCACAAATTTTTCTAGCATCTGCAGGGCGAAGCGAAGACAATATACCACTGCCAATTATTATCGGTGGGGCTATAATTTTTATAGGTATAGTTCTGTTGCGTTTCTTAAAATTTATTTTTTAGTTGCATTCTTTGGAAACTTATTACATACTTCAAATATGATAACAAGTATGAAAATCAAAAGACCTCTGCCGAGAACAGCTTATGAGCGGAATGCAGTAACTTATAAGATATTGGCTAATTCTAAAAGATTAGAGATATTAAATCTTTTGCGTGAACAAGAAATGCCAGTAGAGAGTTTAGTTAAAGAACTTGGTATCAGTAAAGCAAATGTCTCACAACATTTGGCGCTTCTTCGTCATGCAAGACTTGTGACGGTGCATCGTAAGGGTCTAAATGCTTTTTATAACATCATTGATCCACGCATTGTGGAGCCTTGCAGAATTTTACATCAACTTTTCAAAAAAGTCAGTATTTAAAGCTTTATTCACTTTAAACGTCAATAAATGTTAAAATATATTCATGACAAAAAATATTTTTATAACAAGAAAAATTCCAGATATTGGAATTCAAATGCTCAAAGAAAAGGGATATATAGTTGACGTAAATAAAGAGGACTCAATACTTACACAAAAGCAACTTATCGATTCTTTAAGAAAGAAACCATATGATGCAGTTCTTACTTTACTAACTGACCACATTGATTCTTTTGTTTTTGACGCAGCGCCGACTGTGAAAATATTCTCCAATTATGCGACTGGTTTTGATAATATAGATATATTAGAAGCTAAAGGTCGTGGCATTGCAGTTGCAAATGCTCCCGCAGATTTAACTTCTTTAGCTGTTGCCGAACATGCGATTACGCTTATGTTTGCGCTTGCTAAGAGAATTGTCGAAGCTGATCAATTTGTTCGTAGTGGCAAATATGAAGGTTGGTCACCGATGAATTTTATCGGTACCGATATTTTTGGCAAGACTCTTGGCCTTGTCGGCGCTGGCCGGATTGGTGAAAAAGTCGCCCACTATGCCAAGGGACTAGGTCTTAAAATTATTTATACCGATATAGTCAGAAACGAAAAAATAGAAAAAGAATATGACGCAAAGTTTCTTTATTCTATTGACGAACTTTTATCACAAGCTGATATTATTAGTTTGCATGTTCCGCTTATTGATTCAACAAAACATCTTATAAACGAGTCCCGTCTTCGTCTTATGAAACCAACCAGTTTTCTGATTAATACTTCCCGCGGGGGAGTCATCGATGAGATGGCTCTCCAAAAAGCCTTAAGAGAGAAAATTATTTCAGGGGCGGGACTTGATGTATTTGAATTTGAACCAAAAATTTCTCCAGGTCTTGTGAAATTGCGCAATGTAATTCTTACGCCTCACATAGCTTCAGCCAGTATCGAAGCTCGCGATCAGATGGCGCAGATCGCTGCTCAAAATATAATTGATTTCTTTGAAGGAAGGGTATCAAAAAATATTGTCAATAAATAATTATGAAAGGCAAGCTAATCATTACAAGGCATCATGAATCAGAGTGGAACAAACTCGGAAAATGGACTGGTCTGCGTGATCGCCATTTAGATGATTATGGTTTTAAAAAGTCCGAAGACATGGGTCTTTTAATAAAAGATATTCGTATCGATTGCGCTTTTGCTTCAATGCTCGTTCGGTCGATTGAAACGCTCTCGTGCATGTTGAATGTTTGCAAGCGCTACGAAGTGCCGATCGAACACTCAGCAGCTTTAAACGAAAGGGATTATGGTGATTATACCGGCAAAAATAAATGGGAAATGAAAAATCTTCTTAGCGAAAAGGAATTTGAAAAAATCCATCGAGGCTGGGATGGTATTCCGCCACACGGCGAATCCCTTAAAATGGTGTATGAACGGACGATACCCTTCTTTTTAGAAAAAATTTTGCCTCGTGTTTTAGAAGGAAAAAATGTTCTAGTTGTGGCTCATGGGAACTCTCTTCGAACTCTTGTAAAATATATAGAGCGTATTTCCGATGAGGATATTGCAGGTGTTGAAGCGGTGTTTGGTTCGATTATTATTTACGATGTTGACGAACATGGATATATGACACATAAAGAAGTTCGTCAAACAGAGTCGCAAGTGCCAGCATGAAAAATTCAAATTCAAAAGCGCAAATCATAGCAACGATAGGTCCGGCTTCTTCAAAAATGGAAACGCTTAGAGCCATGGTTTTGCATCAACTTGATGTTGTCAGGTTGAATTTTTCATGGAGTGATATAAATACACGCATAGCGCAAATAATCCTAATTCGAGATCTCGAAAAAGAATTCAATAAAAAAATTCCGATTATTGTGGATTTGCCCGGACCGCGCATCAAAAAGGACGATGGTCATACTTATGACAATCGAGCTATCTCTTCAATTACCGAGCACGATGAGGAATTTATAAAGTTTGCGGTAGAAAACAATATTGATTATGTCGCGGTTTCTTTTGTCGCCGGGCCGGAAGATATAGAAAAATGCCGAAAAGTCATAAATGATTTTGGCGGAAAACAGAAAATAATTGCGAAAATAGAACGAGCGGTAGCTTTGGAATTTATTCATCAAATTGTCGAAAAGGCAGATGCCGTCATGATTGCACGAGGGGATTTAGGCAATGATGTTGCTATTGAAAAAATACCATTTATTCAAGATAAAATAATCAAAATATCCAAAAGTCTTGGCAAGTCCGTAATAGTTGCAACGCAGATGCTTCTTTCAATGGTTGAAAATAAGATACCAACTAGAGCGGAAGTAACAGATGTGGCCAATGCTATTCTTCAAGGTTCTGATGCAGTTATGCTTTCTGAAGAAACAGCTAAAGGTAAGTATCCGGTTGATGCTGTGGCAATGATGGAGAGAATTGTAATTGAAGCAGAAAAGCATATGGATAAAAAAGCGCACCTTAATCCTTTGTAAAATGGCAAAAATAAAATTACTTAAAGCAACGGAAATTCTTGATTCGCGAGGAAACCCAACTATTGAAGTTTCTTGCAAGCTCGAAAATGGCTCACTAGGTGAAGTTTCTATTCCATCCGGTAAGAGTACAGGCACACATGAAGCTCTGGAATTACGTGACGATGACAACGAGAGATATCAAGGCCTCGGAGTGCTGAAGGCAGTTCATAATGTAAATTCTGAAATTTACCAATTTGTTAAAAATAAAGATTTTAATCAAGCAACGCTCGATCAAGCCCTGATAAAACTGGATGGAACAGTAAATAAATCACGACTAGGCGCAAACGCCATACTTGGCGTGTCTTTAGCTTTTGCTCGCGCTTGCGCCAAAGAACAAAAAATCGAGTTATATGAATATTTAGGAAATCTCGTTGAAAATAAAAAATTTAAGTTACCACAACCGATGCTAAATGTTATCAATGGGGGTAAACATTCTGACAGTGGGCTTGATTTTCAAGAGTTTATGCTTGCTCCTATTGGATTCGATTCATTTCATAAAAAGATTCAAGCTGGAGCTGAAGTTATTTCATCTCTCAAAAAAATATTACAAGCAAAAAACTATACCATAAGTGTCGGAGACGAGGGAGGATTTGCGCCCAAACTTACATCGAACGAAGAAGTCTTTGAACTTATCGAGCAGGCAATTCTTGATGCTGGACATTCTTTCGATGAAATAAAAATTGGCATAGACGCTGCCGCTTCTACTTTTTACAAGGATGGTATGTATCATCTAAAAATTTCTGGGAAAAAAGAAAATAAAACAAGCGGAGAGATGATTGATTGGTATATAGAATTAGCAAAAAAGCATCCAATAATTTTTATTGAGGACGGATTGGCAGAAGATGACTGGGAAGGATTTACAGAAATGACTAAAAAACTTGGTGATAAAATAAAAATTGTAGGTGATGATTTGACTGTTACAAATGTAAAAAGAATACAAATCGCCATTGAGAAAAAAGCCATAAACTCTGTTCTTATAAAGCTGAATCAAATCGGCACTCTCTCTGAAACGATAGAATCTATTCAACTTACAAAAAAACAAGGTTGGGTGCCGTTTGTTTCTCATCGCTCTGGCGAAACCACAGATACTTTTATCGCAGATCTTGCTGTTGGTCTTTCTTGTGAGTATTTTAAATCTGGTTCGCTTGAAAGAGGAGAGAGAGTTTGCAAGTATGACAGATTGATGGAAATTGAAAATATTCTTCTTTACTCAAAATGGAATTCTCCAGCTTTTTCATGAACTTTTTGTTTAAGCAGAGGGTATTTATTTAGTTCAGGGTCTTCGGCTATTATTCTTATAGCTTCAGTGCGGGCGGCTTCTACCATTTTTATATTTTTAATCGCTTCCATGCCGAGGTCGGTGATGCCCCACTGTTTGGTCCCGCCGAGTTCGCCTGCGCCCCGGAGGGTCAAGTCAAGTTCAGCTAATTCAAAGCCATTCTTGGCAGTTTTGAGAGCTTTTAATCTGGCAATTGTCTTGTCACTTTTAGCATCGGCAAAAATGTAGCAATACGCTTGATGGTTACTTCGGATGACTCGTCCACGAAGTTGATGAAGTTGGGCTAGACCAAACCGTTCAGCGCCCTCAATAACAATCACTGTAGCATTCGGCACATTGACACCCACTTCTACTACCGAGGTGGCGCAGAGAATATTCAATTTGCCATTCGCAAATTCCTTCATTATTTCTTCTTTTTTAATTTTACTCATCTGGCTGTGCAAGACGCCTATTTCATATTTTTGAAAAACTTCTTTTTTTAATCGCTTAGCTTCTTCTGTGGCAGACTTTACATTCAGCGCTAATTCTTTTTCAGGGTCAGGTGCAAATATCCTCGGACAAATTACATAAAGTTGTCTGCCGTTTTTTAATTCCTGCTTGATTTGTTCGTAAGTTTCTTCTCTTTTATTGGGCGGAATAATTTCTGTAATTATTTGTTTTCGTCCCAGAGGCATTTCATCGAGGAGGGAGAGATCGAGATCGCCATAAATAGTGAACGCCAGGGTGCGAGGGATGGGAGTGGCAGTCATGGAGAGGAGGTGTGGTGCCAGTCCATCTTTTTTAACTAATCTCCTTCTTTGTTCCGTGCCAAATCTATGCTGTTCATCTATTACCACGAGCGCCAAGTTTTTAAATTTAACTGTTTTTTGAATGAGGGCATGGGTGCCGATTAGAATTGGTATTTCTCCATTGGCTACCCACTTCAATAGTTGTGCTCGAGAGATGGTGGTCCAGCCACTCGGATTTACTTTGGAAGGAAATTTACGACAACCGGATCCAGTAATCAGTCCGATATTGATTGGCAGATGTTGGAAATATTCAATGAATGATTCGAAGTGTTGGGTGGCTAGTATTTCTGTCGGTGCCATGTAGGCAACCTGCAGATTACCGAAATTTTGTGGCTTGCCCTGAGTGTGGTCGAAGGGTCTTTGCGCCACTGTTATATAGCTTGCCGTTGCCGCTACGGCAGTTTTCCCAGACCCTACATCTCCTTCAAGCAGACGGGACATTGGAAAATCTTTTGACATATCTTCCAGTACTGTTTCAATGGATTTTTTTTGAGAATTTGTGGGTTCAAAAGGAAAGCGTTTTAAAAACTTCTCAACATTTTCTTTTTCCGAAACAATTTGGAAAGATTTATTTTTCCTATATTCAAATTTGTCATGTTGTCGTTCGAGTTGGATGCAAAAAACTTCCTCAAAGGCAAATCTTTTCCTCGCAGATTCAGCATCGTTTTTATTTTTCGGTTTATGAATCCAGATGAACGAAGTTTTCAAGGCTGGTAAATTATATTTTTTTAAAATATCACTCGGAAGATAGTCTGCAACACCATCGAGAGTTTTTTCTCTCAAGAATTTTTCAATCGCATGATAAAACCACTTGGAAGTTATTCCACGGGTCTCAGCATAGATGGGGTAAGAGAGACCACCCCCTGCCCCCTCCTTCTTAAGGCGGGGAGGAATCCTCTCCCCCTGCGAAGGGGGAGTGCCCAAAGGGCGAGGGGGTCTAAAAAGAGTATCATGCGCATCTATTGGCATATCTGGCACTTTTTCAAATTCTGGATTGGCTAGGTATATACCCCCGCCTGCGCCAGCTATGCTGGAGGCATTGCGGGCAGGACTTTTACTTTGAGTCACCTTGCCCGTGAGTTTAACGCTATCGTCTTCATGAAGCATTTTTGCCAGATACGCTTGGTTGAACCAAATAATTTTTATTTTTCCAGAGATATCTTCAATCGTGCCTTCTGCCATGGGAATCTTGGAGTGGAAACCTTTTTTAGTTTTTAAATTTGAAACTTTTCCATAGATCGTGGCAATTTCACCGGGAATTAGTTCGCTAATTTTTTTCACTGTACTTATGTCGCTATATCTGACAGGGAAGTGGTATAAGAGATCAGCCACCGAGAAAAGTTTCAGCTTACGCAAAGCTTTTTTTTGTTTTTCATCTAAGCGGAATTTTAATTCTAATTTGTCACTCCATTTCATATAAGAAAATTGAGACTAGGGCAATAAAAATACCGAAATCCCGAACACCTATTTCGTTATACCCCACAGTCAAAACTATTCCTAAGAGATGTAATGCCAAGAAAAAAGCAACAATTCTAGTAAAAAATCCCGCTACGAGCAAAATCCCGAAGATTAATTCGAAATATCCATTCAAGGAAACAAAAGTTGTCTGACTGATTGGCAGGTTCTCTGTAAAAGTTGGTAGATATACAACCCAAGCAAGGGGAGTATTAATTTGTTGTAAACCAAACCAGATTATTACTAATCCGATTCCTATTCTTAAAATAATTGGAGATAAATCTTTCATATTTTTTTATTTTCTATAATTGATTTCATTACATTAAAGGTTCGCTATTGCAAACCGAAGGCGGATGAGGTGAGATTCGAACTCACGGTCCTTTTAAAGGGACGGCGGTTTAGTAAACCGCTGGTTTAAGCCACTCACCCACTCATCCAAAAGCAAAGAAAGTATAGCAGAAAAAAATGAAATGGAAAATCAATAATAATGTGTTAGAGTATTTAGGTGAAATGGAGCCGTGTCAGAGTGGTCTAACGTACCTCTTTGCTAAAGAGGCAGGGGCTTCAAAACCCCTCGGCGGTTCGAATCCGCCCGGCTCCGCTTGCTTCCATTATTTTTGTGCTATAATATCAAAGGTCGCCATTATTAATCTCAAGTCAAATTCTTTATGACAGGAGGTCACTAAAAATGCTCGTTCGTTTTTAAAGAGACAGCTTAGGCTGTCTCTTTACATAATACTGGGATGAAAAAATTCAAAGAACCACAACGAGAAAAGAGTTCGTGTATTTATTGTGGAGATGCGCCCATTCATCATGCTCTCTTTTATTTTGTCAGTTTAATTTCCACTACTTTTGACAATCATATAATCAAAACGACGAGGCGTGCTCCGGATTTCATGAAGGATTTCGTGGATTGGCTTTTGACGGCTTTTTTTGAAACTCTTTTATTTTTTCGTCTAGCCGAACTCTCGAGCGACCTTGATCAAGCCAAGACCTTTCGTTCCAGGGTTATTTGGGAAGAAGCTAGAAGACGAGGAATAAAAATGAAACAACTCATGCTTTGGGGCAGGCCGCTCGATCAATATCGAACTAGACGAAGGGGTAAATTAGTTTATTTCAATAGTTTACCGATACCTTCGAGACTTTTAAGCATGAAGAGAAATTGGGATGATAAATTTTTATTGAAAAAAGAATTTTCTAAAAATAATATTCCTATTCCACACTATCTGCAATTTGCAACTTTTTTCCCTCGAAATATAGAACAAATATTTTCTAAATTCAAAAAGCCGATAATCGTCAAGCCGAGAATAGGCTCTCGGGGTCGGCATACGGTGACCAATATTCATACGCTGGAACAGTTTCGGGCGGGCATCAAGATTGCTCGAGAAATATGCGCCTTCGTAGCGGTCGAGGAACATCTAGAAGGAGATGTCTGTAGAGCCTCGTTTGTCCAGGGAAAATTATTGGGATTTTATCGAGGATCTCCACCTATTATCGTCGGGGACGGCAAGCAAACCGTCAGAGAACTTATTTTAGAAAAAGATGAGAAGCGCCCCGATCGAGTAGAAAAAGTTTTAATGAATAAAGAATTGGAAAATTATATTCGACGATCTGGCTTTGGCTTGAAGGATATTTTGCCTTTCGGATTTCCTTTAGCGCTTTCCTATCGCACCGGTCGACTTTTCGGCGGGAGGACGAGAGAGATGCTTGATCAATTACATCCAAGTTTTGTTCCTATTTTAAAACGAGCGGCTGATATTGTGGATCTGCCGGTTGTTGGCTTTGATGTTATTATTCCAGACCCCACGAAGTCGGCTGATGCACAACGCTGGGGGATTATTGAGTGCAACACTTTACCTTTCATCGATTTACATTATTATGCGCTCGAAGGCACTCCTCGCAACATCGCCGGCGCGATTTGGGATTTGTGGCGGTAAAGTTTAAATTTAGTTATAATAAAAAACAGGGGATTATTTTATTAATTAACTTATAAATTTATATGAGTCAAGTAAGCGAACTAGAAGGTAAAGTAAGATGGAACGAAGAAGAGCTTCAAATAAGAAGAAGAAAACTAGAGGATGCTAAACAGGCTGTTCGAGAAATCGAACAAACACTTGAGCAACGCAAACAGGAACTTTCTGATGCTAGGCGTGATGAACAAAGTGAAAAAGAAAAAACCAAATCTTCAACTTCCAAAAAGTAACAATTACTTCCGCATCCCATCACATTTTTTCATAAGATACTCGCCAAATATTTTACCAACATTTACGCCAGAATGTTCATGCCATAAAGTAAATGGTCCGATGTTCACTTCTCCGATAACTGTTTTTTCACCACTGACCAGAAAATCAACACCAGCATAATCCGCACCTATCGCATTTTTGGCGGCTACAGCAATTTCTTTTTGATAATCACTTAATTCAAATTTTTTTGCTGTTCCTCCGCTGGAAACATTTGAGGTTATGTTATTATGGTTAGTTCTTTTGACAGCTTCCACTACTTCACTGCCGATAACAGTGCAACGCAAACTTGAAAATCCTTCTGCATCATCATTAAAATATGGTTCTACAAGCATAGGATTATAGGTAAAATCAATATTAATTTTCTGAAGAAATAAAAATGGGGATTTAAAAAAATTAAAACTATATTTTAAAGTTAAACTATTTGGCTTGTCTTTTCTTTTGTTGTCTGAAATTTTTACTTTTTGCCATTTTCCGTTATGGTATGCGTGATGTTGCTGACCTTCTTTTTTAATAAGTTTTACTCCAGTACCTGCGCCCTGATCGGGAGGTTTTATCACATAATGCTTACCTTCTTCTAGGTGATTTTCTAAATCTAACAAAGAACTCACAATTTTATCATCTAAAACAGGTAAACCTTTTTCTCTTAAAATATTTTTTGTAGTTATTTTGTTATAACCTATTTCTTGAGCTTTTGTAGAATTAACAAATGGAACACAGTTTTCTAAAAATCTGACATTATTTTTATATCTTATATTTGATGAGAAAAATGGTGAATCATGGTGCATAATTAGCGCAAGATTATTGTGATGACAAAATTTTAGAGCCTCTTTTTGAGAAGATAGTTTGAGTTTAGATAAATTTAATAATAACGGATTATAATGACCACTGTTTTTTATGGTCTTAAATAATTCGTCCGCAAACATTTTATCTGACTCACTACAATTTTGGAACCAATACGGTATATAAATTCCGATTGCAGGTTTCATCACAGCAGTATATCAAAAATTAATTTCTAATGCGCTAGGGTGAAAGCTATTATTTTTCTGGCACCATGTTGTTTCAAGATTTTCTTGGCTTCGGTCAGGGTGGCGCCGGTGGTGGTGATGTCGTCTATCAGAATGATGTTTCTATTTTTTATTTTATTCAAATTTTCTTCTTTATTTTTTAGGGCGAAAGAACCGATGATGTTTCGGAGCCGTTCTGACCTGTTTTCAATATGCGCTTGATGTATTGTGTCTTTTGGTTTAATTAAAATATTATTTTCTAACTTTAGATCTAAGCCAGAGCGGAGAGTGTCTATTTTTACTAATGCTCGACCAAGCAACTCGGCTTGATTGTATCCTCGTTCACGATATCTGGAAGGAGAAAGAGGGATAGGGATCAAAAGTGGGTGACGAAAATTTTCCAGAACACTCAAGTCTGCCATTTCTTCTAAAATTCTTTCATATAAAATTTCGGCGAAGATGTTTGCCAACCCTTTCTTGCCTTTGTATTTGAAGAACCACAACGCTTTCTTGATCGGTGGATGGCGATAATCAAAAATAGGGAAAATCCACTTGGCGCTTTCTCGTTCGGCGGGCGGACAGTCAGCGAGGCAGGTTAAACATAAATCTGCTCCAGATATTCCGCAAGAGAGGCACTTTATTGGGAAGAGGATGTTTAAGACTGTGTTTAAAAACTGCATATATGTTATAATCTTAACACGAATGCGTAATCCATTAAAAAGTTTTTTCGAACAAATCAGCAATCTTGGAAGTAGCGCAGAAGGGAGCGCTGTCGGTATTGACATAGGTTCTTCAGCCATCAAGATCGTGGAGATTAAAAAAAAGAGAGGCAAAGCAATACTGGAAACTTACGGAACAATCGCTCTAGGCCCCTATGCCACTCTCCCTGCTGGAAGTGTGACGAATCTTCCAGTTTTTAAAATAGCCGAAGCCATCAAAGAAGTTTTCAAGCAGTCCGGGGTGAGTAGTACCGAAGGAGCCTTCGCTATCCCAGTCCAGGCTAGTTTGATTTTTTCCATTTCGCTTCCGGGTCAAGTGTCCGAGAGTGAAATGCCGACGATAATTTCGACCGAAGCTCGTAAATATATTCCGATAGCCATGACAGAAGTTTCTCTGGATTATTTTGTTTTACCCCAGAAAGAAGCTTCTTTTGAAGAGATGAATAAAGAAGTGAGTGATTCCAATGTTTCAGCTCAATCCGAAGAAAAGAAAAATGTGCTTGTTGTGGCCACTCAAAATGATGCTATTTCCAAATTTCGCTCCATTGTTTCAGAATCTTCTCTGACTGCTTCCTTTTTTGAGATTGAAATATTTTCTTCCATTAGAGCTAATTTTGAACATGAACTTTCCCCAGTGTTGTTGATAGACTTCGGCGCCGCTCGGACGAAACTTTCTATTGTCGAATTTGGCATGATCAAGAGTTATCACACCATCGAGAGGGGAGGAGCGGACATCTCCACTTCTATTTCCACCGCTCTCAGCATTCCATTTTTCGAAGCGGAAAAGATGAAAAAAGAGTTTGGTCTTTTTGAAAATGGAGCAGAAAAGGGTTTGCCGGATATTATCAGAGTGCACCTTGATTATATTTTTGCTGAAATCAATAATGTGTTATTGGGATATGAGAAAAAGTACAATAGGACTATCAGCAAAGTAATCTTCACCGGTGGCGGAGCTCTTTTAAAGGGATTAGTCGAAGTAGCGGCCAACAATCTTCGAGCAGAAATAGAAGTGGGTCACCCGTTCTCGAAAGTGAACACTCCGGCATTCTTAGAAAAAGTACTGCAAAATATCGGTCCCGAATTTGGAGTAGCGATTGGGCTTGCGTTGCGAAAACTTCAATAAACATAATAATCGACAAAATTACGGTTATTACTTAAAGTTATACACAACATACTTCATTTAAAATTGTTTTTGTAATATAATAGTAGGGTAAAATGGAACCGAATTTTCAAACATCATTTATACCTAAAAAGCCCATGATCGACGAACGGGTGGGAGCACCCCGATCTTTTGGTATTTTTTCGGTTGTCTCTATTTTTATATTATTTTCAATCCTACTCACTTCCGCTGGTCTTTATTTTTATAAAAAGATTGTGGCTCGCAGTCTGGTCAAGATGGAAAGCGATCTCACTTTGGCCAAAAATCGTTTTGAGCCTTCTAAAATAACAGAACTTCAAGTGTTGAGCAGGCGCTTGGACGCATCGGAGGAAATTTTAGCAAAACACATTGCGGTGACTCCCATTTTCGAGGCGCTCCAAGCTATTACGATGAAAACCGTTCGTTATACGAAATTCAGTTATGATTTCAAGGGTGATCAAACCAGAATTGTTACTATTAAAATGAGCGGACAGGCAATAGGGTATCGTTCGGTGGCGCTTCAGTCTGATCTCTTTGCTCAAAATAGAAATTTGATTGATCCCATTTTTTTCAATCTTTCGTTGGACGACAAAGGCAGTGTGCTTTTTGATTTAGAATTTATGGTCGATCCGCTTTTATTTGATTACAAAACCACCCTCGAGGTGGAGAGCTGATTTATTTTATTTTTATGACAAGATTCATTACCCCCATCATTTTAGTAGGAGTTTCCATCGCTGTTTTTTTCGTCTTTACTCATCCTATTTACAACAGCATTTCTCTTTTGCGAACAGAGGTGGCGTCTTATGACGAAGCTTTAAATAATTCCAAAATGCTTGAAAATGAAAGAGACAAACTAACAGCCAAATATAATTCTATTAATCCAGAGGATTTGATAAAACTCCAAAAACTTTTGCCCGAAAATATTGACAACATTCGCCTGATTCTAGAAATAGAACAAGTAGCTTCTCCGTATGGCATGACGCTGAAAGATGTGAAATACGATACACCCATGAAGAAGGTTACAACAGATCCTAGTAAATCTCTGCCGGCGGGAGATATTCAAGGGGGCGCAGTAGATCCGGCTTTGCAAAAGGATTATGGGATCTGGAATTTAGAATTTTCCACCATGGGTACTTACAATAATTTTCTTCATTTTTCAAGAGATCTCCAAAGCAACCTGAGGATTGTAGACATAGCAGCCGTCCAATTTTCGTCTACAGATACCAGGGTGGCTCCTCTGGTCGGCAAGTTATCCAGTGACGAGGTTTACAAATATAGTTTCAAAATTAAAACTTATTGGTTAAAAAATTAAAATAAAATCAAAAATGCCAAAAATAAAAAACATAATAATATTCTTAGTGATTGGAATAATTCTCGTCTTAGTTTATATTTTTTTCATCAAGGCTTCTCCGGACGAAGATGCTTCGTTGGTCTCTTCTTTGCCGGATTCGCAGGAACCAATGACTACAATTTCTGGCGACACTTCAGCTATCGCTCAAGAATTTTTGGCTCTTCTTTTAAATGTTAAAAATATTAAATTAAACGATGCTATTTTTTCTAGCAATGCCTTTCGTTCTTTGCATGACTCCAGCATTATTCTGATTCCAGATGGCAATGAAGGTAGACCTAATCCATTTGCTCCAATTGGCACCGATGTTGTGGTGTTGCCACCTATAGATACTACCGCTCCAGCCACCACCGGAATTCCAGCCACAGTTCCTCCCACAACTAATCCAGCTCCACCCCTAACCCCGTAATTTAATTATGAGTTTTTTAGAAGAGTTAGTAAAAGAAAATGTAATTCAAAAAAGCCAAATAGGTGATATAAAAACTCGGGCCAAAGAGAAATATAATGGAGACATAGACGAAGCATTAATCGAATCTGGCATAACGGAAGAAAAAATTCTTGAAATCAAAGGGAAATATTTGCAAATTCCTATTAAGAAAATTGATCAACAGAAACACCCCTTTGATGTATTAAAATATATTTCGGAAGACTCAGCCACGCATTATCATTTTGCTCCAATTGAACTAAAGGATGGGGTGCTCGAGGTGGGCATTACGGATCCGGAAAATATGCAAGCGATGGATGCTTTGCAATTTATTTCTGCCAAAGAAGGCATTCCCTTTAAGATTTTTCTTATTTCCAAGAGCGACTTTGAGAGTATTTTAGAAACTTATAAAGGTTTGTCGAGTCAAGTAGATGAAGCCTTGGGAGAGTTCGGGGACGATGAGTCATTTGATGCTAAAAATGTAAGTGAAGAAAATTTAAGTAAAGAAATCAAGGGTGTCAAATCAGGCGAAGAAAAGAAAATAGTCGAAGATGCCCCGGTGATCAAGATCGTGGCGGTTATCTTGCGTAATGCGATAGAGGGCAACGCTTCCGACATCCATATTGAACACACTGGAGAAAAGGTGAAAGTGCGTTTTCGAGTGGATGGAATTCTGCGCACTACCATAATGTTGCCACCAAATATTTACAGTGGGATAGTAGCCCGAGTGAAAATTTTATCCAAACTTCGATTAGATGAGAAAAGAAAACCCCAAGATGGATCATTCAGCGCCAATATTGATGGACGGAAAATTGATTTTCGTGTTTCTACTCTGCCGGCATATTATGGAGAAAAGGTGGTCATGCGAATTCTCGATTCTGAAAAGGGGGTAAAACCTTTAGATCAATTAGGTCTCTCAGAAAGAAATCTGAACATGATGCGAGAGGCGATCAAGAAACCGTACGGACTCATTCTAATTACTGGTCCGACCGGATCTGGAAAATCTACCACTCTTTACTCCATGATGAACGAACTGGATAAAGAAAAAAGCAACATTGTTTCTCTCGAAGATCCCGTGGAATATCACATGCCCGATGTGAATCAGTCGCAAATGATGCCGGAGATTGGATATACTTTTGCTTCCGGACTTCGTTCCGTTCTTCGGCAAGATCCGGACATCATCATGGTTGGAGAAATTCGTGACAAAGAAACAGCTCAATTGGCCATTCAAGCGGCTTTGACTGGACACCTGGTTCTCTCCACTTTACATACCAACAACGCCATCGGCGCAGTGCCTCGTTTGGTGGACATGGGAGTTGATCCGTATTTAATTGCGCCCACTCTGATTCTGTCCGTGGCGCAACGTCTAGCTCGTCTTACTTGTCCGTCTTCACGCAAACTTGTGCCGATGGACGAAAGCATTAAAATGCAAATTGAAGAGCAGATGAAAGATTTGCCAGATAAATTTAAACAGGAAATTGGAATTAAGGGGCAAATGTATGACACCGTTCCATCGAACGATTGTCCTTCTGGCACAAGGGGCCGTATTGCTGTTTTTGAAATGTTTAATGTAGACAAAGAAATGCAAAATGTCATATTAAAAAGTCCTACCAATGGAGAAATTTATAAAGTAGCTCGCAAGAATGGAATGCTGATGATGAAAGAAGACGCCATGCTCAAATCTATCCAAGGAACGATTCCTTTTACCGAAGTGTATAATTTTAGTAATGAAAATGAATAAGGGAGTTATCCACACTCAAGCCAATTCAAAGCCGTTTTGTAGTATAATTGTCTAATATAATATGGAAGGAGAAAAAAGAAAAATTTTGATAGTAGATGATGATAATTTTCTTTTAGACATGTATGCATTGAAATTTAGCCAGAATAATTTCGATGTTTATACAGCAGAGAATGGCGTAGAAGCTATCGAAAAAATTAAAAGTGGGCTTCAGCCGAACATTTTTTTAGTTGATATCATAATGCCTGAAATGGATGGTTTTGAGATGTTAGAAAAAATAAATAAAGATAATTTGTCTCCGGATTCGGTGAAAATAATTTTATCCAACAAGAGCGAACAGGCAGATGTGGAGCGAGGAAACAAATTAGGAGTGTCGGGCTATATCATCAAGGCCAATTCTACTCCGCTCGAAGTCATCAACGAAGTAGTCAATATTTTATCTAAGAAAATTGTCATTCCGAAATAAAACAAAAACACATGGATTATAAAAAAGAACTAGAAGATCTTATTTCAACTGTGATTAATGAAAATGGTTCAGACTTGCATCTTGGCGCAGGACGAGTGCCGGCTATTCGTCTGTCCGGAGAGCTGATCTTTTTAGTCAAACACCAAGTTTTTACCCAAGAAGATATGATGGGTGTTTTGGGTGAGGTGTTAGAAAAACAAAAAGTTGATGCGTTTATGAAAAACCAAGAAGTAGATTTTTCTTATGATTTTCACGGGAAGGCTCGACTTCGAGGCAATGCTTTTTTCCAAAAAGGTTTGATTAGTATGGCTTTTCGTTTGGTGCCGAAGGTGAAGACTCTGAAAGAATTAAATTTACCTCCTATTTTGGCTGATCTAGCTTGCAAGAAACAAGGATTTTTCCTAGTGGTGGGTCCTGTGGGACAAGGAAAGTCAACTACTCTTTCGGCTATGGTTAATTTAATTAACAACGAAAAAGCTTGCAACATTATTACTATCGAAGATCCGATTGAGCATGTTTATATACCTAATAAATCTATCATCAGTCAAAGAGAGGTGGGCATTGATACTAAAGATTTTCACATTGCGCTTCGATCTGTCTTTCGGGAAGATGTGAATGTTATAATGATCGGCGAAATGCGTACACCAGAGACCATGGCCACGGCAGTGACGGCGGCTGAAACTGGACATCTTGTGCTTTCTACTCTCCATACCAACAATGCTGCGCAGACCATAGATAGAATTATTGATTCCTTTCCGGGCGATCAGCAAGATCAAATTCGGGTTCAGCTTTCATCTTCGTTGCTCGGGATTTTCTCCCAAAGACTTCTACCCAGAATTGCTGGGGGACTGATTCCTGCTTACGAACTTCTTTTAAACAATAATGCTGTGTCGAATTTAATTCGCGAGAAACGGACGCATGAAATTAATGTGGTTATAGAAACAGGATCAGAGTCTGGCATGATAGATTTGAATCATTCTCTCACGGAGTTGGTGCGCTCCGGTGAAATTTCGATAGAAAATGCTTACCAGTATTCCCTTAATCCCAAAGGACTCAAGCGCATGATATAACAAGTCCGACATGTGGAACAACAATTATGTTATTTAAATATAAAGCAATTGATGATGGGGGAGTAAATAAAGAAGGAGACATTGACGCGCCCAATCGTGATATGGCAATTAGCGGACTCCAGAGAAGGGGATTTGTCATTATTTCCATTAAAGACGAGACAGAAGCCAAATCATTTTTTTCTCATTCTCTGTTTGAAAAAATATCAAACAGAGAGATTGTGATTCTGTCTCGTCAAATTGCAACTTTATTTGAAGCGCAAGTCTCGGCGCTCAAATCTTTTACTATGCTTGCAACCAATACGGAAAACAAACTTTTGAGTCGTAAACTCACAGAAATCACCGACGATCTTCAAGCAGGGAGCTCCATTTCTGGGGCTCTGGCTCACCATCCTGATGTATTTTCAGATTTTTATATCAACATGGTGAAGGTGGGTGAAGAAACGGGGAAGTTAAATCAAACATTCTTACATTTAGCAGAATACCTAGATCGCCAATATGTCCTTACTTCTAAAGCTCGAAATGCGCTCATCTATCCAATTTTTGTTATTATTACTTTTTTTGTTGTGATGACTCTGATGTTTGTGTTGGTGATCCCGAAACTTTCCGCAATCATTCTGGATTCTGGACAAGAGGTGCCTTTCTATACTCAGATAGTTATAGCGATTTCGACCTTTTTTGTTAATTACGGTTTCATTGTTCTGATTTTTTTGGTGCTTCTCTCTATTTGGCTTTGGCGACTATCTTCTACAGAAAGAGGAAAAGAATATTTAGATGGAATGCGCATATCTATGCCTCTTATAGGCAATCTTTATAGAAAACTTTATCTCTCTAGAGTAACGGACAATATGGATACAATGCTGACTTCGGGTGTGCCGATAGTTCGAGCGATAGACATTACTGCGAATGTTGTCGGCAGTCTTGTATATAAAAGCGCCCTCAGAGAAGTGGCGGATGGAGTAAAGTCTGGCTTATCTTTCTCTATTGCGCTTTCAAAACATAGAAATGAAATACCAAATATTCTAGTACAAATGGTGCAAGTGGGTGAAGAAACAGGTTCGCTCGGAACTATTTTAAAAACTTTAACAAATTTCTACAGACGGGAAGTAGATGATGCAATTGATACATTGGTCGGCTTGATAGAGCCAGTGATGATTGTGGTTTTAGGTTTAGCTGTTGGAATATTGCTTGTTTCTATCTTAATACCGATTTACAATTTGGCTGGGTCAATTAGCTAGAAATTAGCTAGATCCCGCCTGCATCAGGCCCAGCCCGCATCGCTATGCGAAGCGTTGCTGGCGGGTATGCTGAAAGCATTGCGGGCAGGTGTGGATAACTTTCTTGCGTTATGTTTTCTTTCTTGTGTTATAATTTAACTATTAAAAATAAAAACAAGTCGAATTATTATTATAGGTATTATTAATAGTTTAAATAATTATGAAAATGAACTTTAAAAAAGGTTTTACATTGATTGAACTTTTGGTGGTTGTTGCAATAATCGGGATTCTTGCCTCGGTTGTTTTGGCATCACTAAACACTGCGCGGGCCAAAGGCGCCGATGCGGCCGTCAAGGCAAACTTGGCAAATATGAGAGCACAGGCTGAGTTGTTCTACGATATAGGATCAACTTACACAGGAGTTTGCGCTGATGCAAATATGGCCAAAGCTCAAGCTGCAGCTGTATTGGCAGGGGGTAATGGAGGAGTATGTACAGCCAGTGCTACTGCGTGGGCCGGATGGGCGGGCCTAAAATCTTCTGGCGGCTGGTGTGTAGATAGTACAGGAACCTCAAAATCAACTGCCGCAGGGTTAGGGGCTATTACAGTTTGTCCATAATAAAACATAAATTTTGTTTTTCAAAAACCACCTTAAGTAAGACCACAAAAGGTGGTTTTTGTGTTTTTAGATGTGATATAATATAAAGTATTATAAGTATTAATAAATTTTTATGAAAAAAATAAATTTAGAAAAAGGATTTACCCGCACACCAAAATTTGGTGTGACCCCGAAGGGGGGCGGGTTTACCTTGATTGAACTTTTAGTTGTCGTGGCGATTATCGGTGTTTTGGCGTCAGTTATTTTAGTTAACTCGGGTGATGCTAGGAATAAAGGTAATGATACAGCTGTCAAGACTAATTTAGCTACCTTGCGACAAGTGGCTGAAATTTTTTTTCTGAATAATCTTAATTCATATTTGCCAGCTGGTGGCGTTAATGTTGCTGGCGCTTGTCCTAACTATGACCCACAGGGGACCAACATGCTGTCTAAAGACAAAGTTATCGCTGATGCTTTAGCCGAAGCAATCAAGAGAGGCAATGGCAGTTCTTGTTATAACTCCGCCAATGCTTGGGCTGTGGCCGTGGGCTTGAAATTAACACTAGGCACTTCTTGGTGCGTAGATACTACAGGAACAGCCAAAATGGTAAATTCTGTCCCCGCAGGAGCTATCAATAGTAGCAGTTTTACTTGCAATTAACATAATTTAAAATGATATCCATTCTTCCTCTCATTTCTTTTGTTTTCTTTATTCTGGGTCTTATTATTGGGAGTTTTTTAAATGTTGTAATTTGCCGGCTCAATACCAAAAAATCTTTTGGTGGAAGAAGCGCCTGCATGTCTTGTCAGTACAATCTTGCTTGGTATGATCTTGTGCCATTGTTTAGTTTTCTGGCTCTTAAAGGAAGATGTAGAACTTGTCAGACACGAATATCACACATCTATCCCTTGGTTGAAGTCATCACTGGCTTAATTTTCGTTATTTTGTTTTTTAAGTTTCAAGATCTTTTTCTTTTATCTATTCTAGACTTCGTCATTTCTTATTTATATTACGCCAGCATGTTTTCTATTCTAATGATTGTTGCAGTTTATGATTTAAGGCATAAGATAATTCCCGACACCCTTGTTTTTCTTTTTGGAATTTTAGCGTTTTTTGGTTTATTTATCTTTAATAATAGTTATGGATTTTTTCCGCATATTCCTTCGTTGTTAGAATTTTTGTCTGGAATATTAGTAGCCTTACCCTTTGCTCTGCTTTGGCTTGTGTCTCGGGGCGCTTGGATGGGTCTCGGAGACGCTAAACTTATTTTAGGACTCGGATGGCTCCTCGGTTTCCCGGCTGTGCTTTCTGCCCTTGTCTTGGCTTTTTTTTCTGGAGCCCTGACCGGGCTTGGGCTTATTTTCTTCTCCAAGATTTATGGTTGGGGTTACGGAATGAAAAGTGAAATTCCTTTTGCTATATATTTGGTTGGTGGCGCATTCGTAGCGTTTGTCTTGCAGTTAAACTTTTTTGCTGTTGGTTTTTAATTTTATGTTACTTTTATTAAAAAAATTAAAAAAGAATGGGGGAATGACTTATGTGGAGCTGATTGTTGTCCTGTCTATTATTTCGGTCATGTCTTCTATCGTTGTTTATAATTACGGAGGATTTCAAGCGCAGATAGATATTAAAATTTTGGCCAGTGATATCGCTTTGAAAGTAGTGGAAGCGCAGAAAGCATCTCTTTCTGGTAAATTCCCTCCAGTCGCCCAAAGTACCTATACGAGTAGTGATCCAACCTGGAAACCGTCTTATGGAGTTTTTGTCGATCGGATAGCGGACAATAAAAGTTTTACTTTTTTCACTGATTTTAAAAATCCTTCACAAAACGGTTTATATGAAGCTTCTACTTGTCCGGGCACTGGGGAATGTCTAGAGAAAATCACCATTACCAAGGGCAACACTATTTCTAGCATGAATGTTTTTTATTCCGGCACTCCGACCACCCCTAATCCCATAAATAATCTCACAGTCACCTTTATGAGACCCAACTCAGGCGCTATCATTAAATCAAATCCTCCTCTTGCCTCCTCGATTTATTATGTCGAGATCAATATTCTTTCTCCCAAAGGAGCGACTGCTAAAATAAAACTTTATCCTTCAGGCAGGGTGCAGGTGAATTAGGTAATTAAAAAGTAATGAAATTATTTTTGAAAAAAATTCATAAATTAAATCAGGGATACACGATAATAGAAACAATGATCTCGATTTCTATTTTTCTGGTGGTGGTCATGACGGGCATGGGAGTTCTTTTAAATGCGAACGCAGTTCATCGTAAATCGCAGACCATGCGTTCGATTCTGGATAATTTAAGTTTTGTGATGGAAGATATGTCTAGAAATTTAAGGACAGGGTATAATTATCACTGCTTTGTCTCGGGGGACACGATCCCAAGTAGTGATAACTCTCCCATCATGGATGATCCAAAGAGTTGCGCAAGTGGCTGGGGTATCGCCTTCGAATATGCCTTTGGTGATCCTGATCCTGGTGTGACTAACGATCAATGGGTTTATTATATTGATGGCACTGGAAAACTTTTTAAGTCTACTCAAGGACCCTATATTCTTTCTAATTTTGTTCAGTTAACTCCAAATGAGGTTGTTGTCAATACCACTGCTTCATCTTTTTCCATTCTGGGCGCCGAGGCGCCAGTCGGAAATCAGCAACAACCTTTTGTCACCATCAGATTGGTCGGCACCGTCACCATTAATAATATCGCAACGCCTTTTTCACTTCAAACTTCAGTGTCTCAAAGGTTGATAGATGTTTAAAAAATAACCATGAAACTTTTTCGCAAACAAAAGAAGAAGGCCTGCCCGCCATGCTTAAAGCATAGCTTTTGCAGGCGGGGCTTTACTTTAGTAGAAATGCTGGTGGCTGTTTCAATTTTTACCGCATCGATTTTGGCATTGCTTGGGATTTTAGCTCAAGGGATTTCCAATACAGGCTATGCCAAAAGGAAAGTCATTGCTTCATATTTGGCGCAAGAGGGTGTTGAATATATGAGAAATATGCGGGATACTTATATGCTTTATTCTGGCGGAGCGCAGACAGGCTGGAATAATTTTAATGCCACCCTGGTTGATATTTCTGCCTGCAACGGGGTGAACGGTTGTTATATTAACGCTGATAGTTTAAATTATAGTGATAGTACCCAACCAATGATTGATATTGCGTTGACTGCTTGCGCATCTTCTACTTGTTCCAATGGAGCTCTTTTGTACAATTCTGCGACAGGCAAATATGGTTTTTCTGGGACAGCTTCTGGTCTAACTAGAAAAATTAGAACAGTGGTGGTAAGCGCCGACGAAACAAAAATTATTTCCACTGTTTCTTGGTCGCAGGGTTCTGGTAATTATAGTGTTGTTTTTTCTGAGAATTTATTTAATTGGATAGAATAGCGCTGCGCTTTAATGGACGATTGCGCGGCATGATTTCGTTAAATCAAATGATAAAAATAATATTAAAAATTAAAAATAAAAAAGGATTCGTCATCCTTTTTGCCGTGACGCTCTCCAGCCTTATTTTGGCAATAGCTTTGGGTGTTTCTAATATTACGCTTAAAGAAATGAAATTTAGCACTTCGGCGAAAGACACCAATGAAGCCTTTTTTGCGGCTGATACTGGCATCGAATGCGCGCTCATGAATGATAAGCCCGTTAGTAAATTCTCCGTAGCTGGGCCGGCCACAGCCTTGACTTGCGCAGCTGGCATACCTACTTATTCTGCCGGAACTAATACAGGACTTTACACTTTTCTTGTTACTGGTTTGAGTAATAATGGGACAAGTTGCGCCAAGGTAAGTGTTTTTAAAGATGCCGCCATCGATCCTCCTTTTATCGTCACCACCCTCACTTCCAAAGGATACAATATTGGCGATCCCTCTTGCAATTCATCTAACCCGAATCGTATTGAACGAGAGATTAAAGCTAGCTATGGGGTTGGGGCGGCTTCAGTCGTACCGGTTGCTTTGATAAATTCTGGAGGTGGAGCTTATACAGATTCACTTTCTAGAAGTTGGAGCGCAGATAATAGTTTTTCAGGTGGAAGTCTATATTCAACGACTAATTCCATTATCGGAACTAGCGATCAGACACTTTATCAGGACTTAAGATATGGAAATATGACTTATACTGTAACAGGTCTAACACCTAGCGCATCTTATACTGTGATACTAAAGTTTGCAGAAATTTTTTGGAGTAGCCCAGGACAAAGAGTTTTTAATGTAAATATAAATGGCACATCTGTGCTTACAAATTTTGATATAATTCAAGATGTCGGGTCTAATTTTAAGGCGGTGGATAAAAGTTTTTCTGCTACTGCAAACGGAAGCGGTCAAATTATAATTCAATTTATCACAGTTGTGGATAACGCTCAAATTAACGCTATTGAAATAGATTAATATTATTAAGTATTATTCTGAAATATTAGATCGTGTGTAATTATAGTTTTGGTAAATGAACAAAGAATTAGCTAAAAAAAGAATTAAAAAACTAGTAAAAGAAATAGAAGATTTACGTCATCGCTATCATGTCTTGGATGACCCCGGTGTGATAGATGAAGTTTATGATTCTTTGACTCGGGAGTTGAAGTCTCTCTGGGCTCAGTTTCCAGAGTTTACTTCTCTAGCCTCATCTATCGATAGAGTTGGTGGCAAGCCACTTGATAAATTTGTGAAAGTGAAGCACAAGGTGCGCATGCTCTCCTTGAACGATGCTTTTAGCGAAGAGGAATTATATGATTGGGAGAAAAGAATAAAAAAGTTATTACCCCCCCCTCCCAAAGGAAGAGAGGCAGGGGGTGAGGGTTTGGATTATTTTTGTGAAGTCAAATTTGACGGCCTGGCGGTGTCTTTAGTTTACAAAAATGGTGAATTCGTACAGGGCGCAACTAGGGGAGACGGATTTGTGGGCGAAGATATTACGCAGAATTTGAAAACAATAGAATCCATCCCCCTCTCCTTAGCAAGGAGAGGGGTCAGGAGTGAGGTGAATTCTTTTCCAGAATACCTAGAAATTCGAGGTGAAGCTCTAATATCTAAAAAAACTCTAATTTCTTTAAATAAAAAGAATGCGAAAGAAGATAAACCTCGTTTTGCAAACACTCGAAATGTAGCCGCAGGAAGTCTGCGACAATTAGATCCTAAGTTGGTGGCAGAAAGAAAGTTAGATTTTGTGGCTTATGATATGGTGGGAGATTCTGCAGAATTTTTACTCACTCATTCGGCGAAGCATCAATATTTAAAAAAGCTTGGTTTTCTTGTAGATAGGAATGATGCTTTGTGTAAAAATCTAGATGAAGTTATAACTTTTATTAAAAAATTTGAAAAAGTACGACCAAATTTTCCATACGGCACAGATGGCATTGTGGTATCTGTGGACGATTTAAAAACACAGGAAATTTTGGGCGTGGTTGGCAAGGCTCCTCGTTTCATGGTGGCATTTAAATATCCTGCCGAGAGAGTAACGACCATAGTTAAAGAAGTGAAAATAAATGTTGGACGGACGGGGGTGTTGACCCCCCTGGCCATTTTTGAACCTACGCTCGTGGCTGGTTCAACGGTGTCTAAGGCAACCCTGCACAACATGGATCAAATAGAACGACTGGATTTGCGAATAGGAGATACAGTGGTAATAGAAAAAGCGGGAGATGTTATACCGAAGGTTGTAGAAGTTTTGATTAAATTGCGTACCGGCAAGGAGAAAAAATTCAAAATGCCAGAACGATGTCCAGCCTGCGGTGGGAAAATTGATAAAAAAGAATCTGGCGGGAAAAGGTCAGACCTTAAGAATTCAAAAAGGTCTGACCTTAAGGAGCCAGAGTTGTCGGTTGCCTATTTTTGCATCAATCCAAAATGTAGCGCCAAGAATGAAAGATATTTGGAGCACTTTGTATCTATTTTTGGAATATATGAGCTAGGGCCTAAAATATTGCGACGGTTCAAGGATGAAGGGTTGATAACAGACGCAGCAGATATTTTTACACTTACCAAAGAAGACATTGCGCCCTTAGAACGGTTCGGAGAAAAGTCGGCGGAAAATATCGTGAAAGAGATAGAAAATAAAAAGAAAATTCTACTTTCAAAATTTCTCTGGGCGCTTGGAATACTTCATGTGGGGGAAGAAACAGCCAGAGATTTAGCAGAGCATTTTGGCACTTTAGAAAAAGTAATGAATAGCCATAAGTCCGACTTATGGCTAGAAGAGATTGATAGTATTGAGAACATCGGTCCGGCGGTTTTAAAAAGTTTGTATAACTTTTTCTCTGCCGATTATAATTTAAATTTTATAAAAAAATTACAAAAGAATGGAGTAGTGATAGAAAAGATGGATAAGAAAAAAGCTGGTAAATTTACTGGGTTAACTTTTGTTCTGACTGGCACGCTCTCTAGCCTGTCTCGGGAGATGGCGAAAGAAAAAATAATTGCTCTGGGAGGAAAAGTTTCTGGCTCTGTGTCAAAAAATACTTCCTATCTCGTTGCGGGGATTGATCCCGGATCCAAACTAACTACTGCGAAGAAATTGGGCGTGAAAGTATTAGACGAGAAAGAATTTGTAAAGATGATGTGATTTTATTGAGGTGGTATTTTATATATAAATAATGTATCTTTGTAAATATGGAACCGTCGCATAGCGGTCTAGTGCACCACCTTGGAAAGGTGGCAGGCTCGAAAGGGTCTCGAGAGTTCAAATCTCTCCGGTTCCGCCAGGAATTTTTAAAATTTGCTATAATACAAATATGCAAATTGAAAAGATCGATATTAAGATTATAGATTTTTTAAAAAGAATTTCAATGCCCTTGGCACGGTTTTCTTTATTTGTGGTTTTTTTCTATTTTGGTATTTTGAAGGTTGTAGGTTTATCTCCAGCTAGTCAGTTAGTACAAAATCTTTTTGAGAACACCATAGGCTTCATGCCTTTTGGTACTTTCATTATTCTTTTTGGTTTATTTGAATGTTTGATTGGTGTTCTTTTTATTATTCGTGGATTAGAGCGGATTGTGATACCATTACTTTTTTTACATATGATTATGACTTTCATGCCTTTGTTTATGTTGCCCGAAGTTACCTGGAGTGCTTTCTTGGTTCCTACTTTAGAAGGTCAATACATTATAAAAAACCTCGTGATAATATCAGCTGCTATTGGTATTGCCGCACATCTACAACCGCTTTCTCGATCGTAAACGGCAAATGGAGCTAAATTGCTTTAAGTGTTAAAATGTATTTATGGCCAAGAATGATGTCTTCCAAAAAGAATATAAAAAGTTAAACAAAGCTCAAAAAGAAGCCGTTGATACCATAGACGGTCCGGTCATGGTGGTGGCAGGTCCGGGGACGGGGAAAACGCAAATTCTGGCCCTGCGAATAGGAAATATTTTACTGAAAACTGATACGAAAGCAGACAGTATTCTTTGCTTGACTTTTACTAATTCGGCAGTTAAAGCAATGCGGGAGAGGTTGCGGAGATATATCGGTCCTGAAGCCTCGAAAGTAAAAGTTTCCACATTTCACAGTTTTGGCATGGAAATATTGGATAAATATTTTACCGTTTTGGGATTAAATGAAAGACCAGAATTAATGGATGAGCGGGACACAATTGTTTTGTATGATAAAATTTTACACCAGAATGATTGGGAGTATATTCGTCCACGATCGGATACCTCTCGGTATTTCAAAGATTTAAAAAGTTTAATTTCTTTTTTAAAGAGAGAACGAATTACGGCAAAGAATTTCGAGCATGAAATAAAAAAAGAGATTGATAATATCGAAAATGATCCCTTGAATATTTCTTCCCGGGGCGAGAGGAAGGGTGAAATAAGAAAAGAAATGCAAAAAAGGATGGAAGGTCTTCTCCGCACACTCGAAGCAGTGAAGTTTTATAGTTTATATGAAACGGAAAAGAAAGAAAAAAATTTATTTGATTATGATGATATTCTCGAAGCGCTTGTTTTGATTGTGGAAGAATCCTCGGAAGCAAAAAATTATATTAAAGAGAATTTCTTGTATGTTTTGATAGATGAACACCAGGATTCGAGTGGTATGCAGAATGAATTTTTAGAAAAAATATGGAGGGGTGTTGATAAACCAAATATTTTTGTCGTGGGAGACGATCGTCAGTTAATTTATGGGTTTGGAGGCGCCTCGCTTGAATATTTTGAAAATTTTAAAAGCACCTTTGGAAAAGCAAAATTAATTTCCCTCATAGAAAATTATCGCTCCACTCAAAAGATTCTCGACTCCGCTCATGATTTACTGGAAAGTACTTTCTTTGCGAACAAACTGAAGAGTAACAACAAAGAGAATCATGCATTTCGTTTAGTGGAAGCTTACTATCCGAGAGATGAAATCATTGCTTGCGCGCTTCAGATTAAAACAGAAGCTCTCAATCTGAATGATGTAGCTATTTTAGTTCCCAAAAACCGTCAAGTAAAAAGTGTCGTGATGATTTTGAAAGATATGGGAATATCAGTAGCCAGCGGAGAGAAGGTAGACTTTTTTGACATTCCGGAAGCCCTTGCATTTTTGCGGATTTTAAAAATTATTGCCAATCCGAGCGATGGTGTAACGCTGGCGGCCTCTTTTTTCGACAAACATTCTTTAATTTCTCCATTCAAAGCGCATGAGTTTATAAAGGAGAACAAGATGCGAGATTTTTCTTTACTTAATATTAAAGAAGAAAAAAATGATTTATTTAATGGTCAAAATGAAGTAAATACTTGGATTCAAAAATTAAAATTATGGCTTTCGAATTCTACCTTACCACTTTATTCCTTTATCCAAAAAGTTGGCACAGAATTTCTGCTTGATACTGCAGGGGACCACGAAGAATTAGTGGGGCGCATCGAAGTTTTGAGAACCATGCTTCATCTGGTTTTGGGACAGACAGAGAAAAATTCCAAGCTTCAGTTGAAAGATTTTTTAGATTTTTTAGAAAGAATAGAAGATTACGGAGAGAGTATTCCGCTCGCTGTTTTTTCTCCCAACGAAGGCGTGAAAGTGTTAACCTTACATGGTTCAAAGGGGCTGGAGTTTGATTTCGTGTGGATAGCGCACATGGATGAAAAATCTTTTGCCGGGAGCAAACGAGATGGTTTTACTCTGCCAGAATACATCAAAGAAACAGTCCATAAAAGAGATGAAATAGTTTTAAAAAGAGAATTATATGTAGCGATGACTCGGGCCAAAAGATTCTGCACGATTTCCTATGCTCTTCATTCGTACACAGAGAGAGATCAGGAGCTGGCTCACATTATTTCCGATATCTCTATAAATTTTAAAAAACAAAAAGCTGATGAAACGGAAAAAATTATTTTAGAACATGATCCAAAAATGTACATAGAAAAGAAAATAAAAAAAGAAAAACACACAAGTGTGGTGGATCTGGCGAAACTAGTTGCTAAAGACTATGAGGATCGTAAGGTTTCTGTGTCGCTCCTCAATAATTTCTTTGAATGTCCATGGAAGTGGTATTTTAGAAATTTGCTCCAACTGCCGGAGGCAAAGTCTGAAAGTTTAGAATTTGGGAACAGAGTGCATCTTGCCGTTGATCAGATTCTGAAATTAAAAAAAGTTCCCAACCAGAAAGAATTGGGGGAAATAACGGGAGACAACAAAGAAGTTTTTAAAATTATTTCAAAATGGGTAACAAACAGACTTTCTGCTATTAATGCAAAAAGAGAGAACGAGCAAAGTGTCTCACTTCATGACGATAGATTTTCACATTTGAATATTTACGGAAAGATAGATTTGGTGGAGTATTTGAGTCACGACAGTGTTCGGGTGACAGACTTTAAAACCGGAAGCGTGAGAAAAAGGGGAGAGATAGAGAAAATGGATGAGGAGGGAAGGATGAGTAGCTACTTGCGTCAGCTTGCGATGTATTCGTATCTACTAGAGCAGAATGTTAAATCTAAAATTCATGTAAGTGAAAGCCGATTAGAATTTCTTGAAGCCAAAGATCCAAAAGAAGCTTTTTATGATAGAGTGATAACTTCCAAAGAAATTGAGCTTTTAATTAAAGACATTGTGGACTACGACCAGCTTGTAAAAAATGGAGAGTGGATCAATCGTCCATGTAAATATAATTCTTACGGCAAAAACACCGAATGTGAATATTGCAAAATGGCAAAGATTTATAAATAAGGTAGAGGATTAGTAGAGTGGAAGTTAATTTGATAGAATAAAAACATGAGCACCGAACATCCGCTTTCTATTTTAGCAAATGAAGCTTATCAGGCTTTTTCTGAAATGGGTTTTGAGATTACGATTGATGGTCCCGAAATCGAAAGTGATTGGTATAATTTTGGTGTCTTAAATTTCCCTGATGATCATCCAGCGCGAGATATGCAAGACACTTTTTGGATAAAAAATAGAAAAGAGTATGTGCTTCGTACACATACTACGGCTGTTATTGCACGAACTATTGAGCAAGCAGGCAAAGAAGGCAGAACCCCTTTTGCTTTTATTTCAATTGGTAAAGTCTTTCGAAACGAGGCAACGGATGTAACTCATGAAATGCAATTTTTTCAAATAGATGGGGGGATGATTGGAGAAAATATTTCTTTAGCTCATTTAAAAGGTGTGCTTACACAATTTTATAAAAAAATGTTAGGTGAACAAGTAGAGGTAGAATTTCGTCCAAGTTTTTTCCCTTTTACCGAACCCTCAATAGAAGTTTTTGCTAAATTCAAAGGTAAATGGCTTGAAATGATGGGAGCAGGAGTGATTCATCCGAATGTTCTCCGTAATGTCGGCCTTGATCCTACAAAAGTACAAGGCTTTGCTTTTGGTGGGGGGCTGGATCGTATTGCGATGGTGAAATGGGATATTCCAGATGTTCGTCTTTTTTATCAAGGAGATTTGCGACTTAATCAATTCTAATTACCTGTCCCGTACTAAATTTTTGATTATAAAACATGACCAATATTATTAACAACTTAAAATTTTAGTACTGGGATGAAAATTTCTTACAATTGGCTTAAATGGTATATACCGGATGCTCCAGAAGCAGAGAAGCTAGCAGATATTATTACTTATCATATTGCTGAGGTTGAGAGTCTAACTCCCCTCCTTGGGGAGGAGGGGGCTGGGGGTGGTGATTTTATTTTTGATATAAATATTTTGCCAAATCGGGCGCATGATCTACTTTCTCATCTAGGCATTGCTCGTGAACTTGCCTCACTTTTGAATATTAACTTTGTTGATCCAACGGCAAAATATAAAATTCCAGAATCCAAGCCAACTGAATTAAAAATAGAAATAAATACAGCAAAAGATCGCAGACATGTCGGGCGCATTGTGCGTAATGTAAAAATTGGTCCTTCACCAGAGTGGGTAGTAAAACATTTAGAATCAATTGGGCAGAGATCAATAAATAATATAGTAGATGCAACGAATTTAGTGATGTTTGATTGTGGGCAACCCACTCATGCTTTTGATTTGAATAAAGTAAAGGGTGCTCGATTAAATATTAACGCTGCTCAAAATGGACAAAAAATAACTTTACTTACCGGAGAAGAAAAGGAATTAAATAATACAATGGTAATTATTTCTGACGGAGAAGGAAATCCGCTTGATACGGGCATCAAGGGAGGCAAATACGCAGAAATTACGACTTCCACGACCGACCTTATTTTGGAAGCTGATAATTTTGATCCAGTGTTTGCTAGAAAAACAGGTCAAGCGCTTAATATTTTTACCGATGCCAGAAAGCGTTTCGAAAATGATTTATCACCCGAGCTTGCGTCATATGCCATGCATGAACTCTCGGCTTTAGTTCTAGAGATGTGTCCAGAGGCAGTGTTTGAAGACATTGTAGATACTTATCCAGAGAAACAGGCAGAGCGAAAGCTTTCTTTTTCAGCAGAGAGAATTTCTAAAATTTTAGGTTTGAATGTGTCGAGTGATGAGATTGAAGATATTTTGAAAAGATATAATTTTGTATATACAGAAAACAAAGGAGTATTCAAAATAACTGTGCCGATGATGCGCCTTGATTTAGAGATAGAAGAAGATATGGCGGAAGAGATAGGAAGAATTTTGGGTTACGATAAAATAAAAGGGAATATACCTAAAATAAACTTTAAACCTAAAGTAAATGAAACTTACGCCAAAATAGAATGGGTGAGGAAGAAATTATTAGCTGATGGATACAATGAAGTGATGACTTATACTTTTAGAGATAAGGGCGAAGTAGAAGTTATGCAAAGTGCTTCTGATAAAAAATTCTTGAGAACGAATTTGAGTGATGGATTGCTGGAGAGTGTAAAATTAAATAAAATAAATGCCTCATTTCTAGGCCTAAGTGAAATAAAAATTTTTGAAATAGGAACAGTGTTTAAGAAAAATGGGGAAGAAATGCATGTGGCGTACAATGAAGGAAATAAAATAATAGAAAAAAATTTAGATGAATTCGGAAAATAAAAAATTTAAAATGTGGTCGCTTTTTCCTTTTATTGCTCGGGATGTAGCAGTGTGGGTTCCAGAGGGAGTCGGAAGTTCTGATGTAGAAAAAATTATCAAAGAAAATGCTGGAGACATGATAGTGCGGGGTCCAGAACTTTTTGATGAGTTCAAGAAAGATGATCAAATTTCTTACGCCTTCAGAATGATTTTTCAGTCTTACGACAGGACTCTGACAGACATGGAAATAAATGAAATTATAACTAAAATAACCAATAAAATCAAGGAGAAACAGGGTTGGCAAGTGAGATAAGATTTGCTATAATGCTCTTACGATGGCAAAAGAAAAAGATGAGAAAAAGGCACAAGGAAATGGGCATCACTATGATGCCTCTGACATATCGGTCCTAGAGGGCCTCGAGCCCGTTAGGCGCCGTCCTGGCATGTATATTGGTACCACAGGCCCGGAAGGGCTTCATCATTTAATATGGGAAATTTTTGACAATTCTCGGGATGAAGCCATGGGTGGATTTTGTAATGATATTGAAGTTGTGCTTCTTCCAGACAATAAAATACGGATAGCAGACAATGGCCGAGGAATTCCAGTAGACATCCATAAGAAAACAAAAGTTTCTGCGCTTGAAACAGTTATGACGACGCTTCACGCCGGAGGAAAATTTGGGGGAGAGGGGTACAAAGTTTCTGGAGGACTTCATGGAGTGGGCGCTTCGGTAGTGAATGCGCTTTCTATTTATTGTAAAGCGGAAGTGTTTCGAGATGGCGGTCGATATATGCAAGAATATTCTCAAGGGAAGAAAAAGTTCGCAGTGAAAAAAGTAGCATCGTCAAAATTGCACGGGACAATCGTTACTTTTCAGCCGGATAAAGAAATTTTCAAAGAAATTGTTTTCGATTTACATACGGTGGTAAATCACATTCGTCAACAAGCGTACTTAGTGAAAGGTTTAAGAATTTTAATAATCGATGCTCGAAACTTGGAGGTTCTTCCTCCACTTGGAGGAAGAACCTCCAAGTTAGATCTAGATGATTTGTTTTATTTTAGGGAGCTTGGATTGGAACTTCCATCCACTTCTTTTTATTTCGAAGGTGGGCTTATTTCTTTAATAAAATATTACAATAAATTTGTTAAACCGATTCAGAATAATATTTTTTATATTGAAAAGGAACAAGATGGTGTGGGGGTAGAGATAGCTTTGCAGTATGTAGACGATATAGTGGATCGCATTATTCCTTTCGCCAACAACATTCACACTCCTGAAGGTGGTACACATGTGACTGGTTTTAAAACTGCATTGACTAGGACGCTGAACACATACTGCAAAAAAAATGAAATGATGAAAGAGTCCGAGGGTGGATTTACTGGAGATGATGTTTTAGAAGGACTTACTTGCGCTATTTCTGTGAAGCTTCGGGAGATTCAATTTGAAGGTCAGACAAAAGCGAAGCTCGGAAGCATGGAGGCTCAAGGCGCAGTGGCTACAATTTTTGGTGTTGCTTTTAATAATTTTCTAGAAGAGAATCCAGACGAGGCAAAAGTGATAATTAATAAATCCATTTTAGCGCTGAAGGCTCGTAAAGCGGCAAAAGCTGCAAAAGATTCCATCTTAAGAAAAGGCGCTCTTGAGGGTATGACGCTTCCTGGTAAATTAGCAGATTGTCAGAGTAAAGATGCTTCGGAGTCAGAATTATTTTTGGTGGAAGGCGACTCCGCCGGAGGCTCAGCCAAGCAGGGCAGAGATAGGCGTACACAAGCAATCCTGCCACTCCGGGGGAAAATTTTAAATGTTGAACGGGCTCGGATTGATAAAATGCTTGCCTCCAAAGAAGTAAAGTCCCTGGTTATTGCGATGGGCACTTCGATTGGCGACACCTTTGATCTTCTGAAAATCCGTTACCACAAAATAATTATTGCCACCGATGCGGATGTGGATGGTTCACATATTCGGACATTGCTCCTGACTTTATTTTATAGATATTTTAGACAAGTGATCGATGCTGGGTATATTTACATTGCTCAGCCACCACTTTATAAAATAAAAAAAGGCAAAGAAATATCTTATGCTTATACGGATGATGAAAAATTAAAAATTGTAGGAAAAAATGCTGAGGTAGATGAAATACAAAATATTGAGAACGAATCTGAGTCAGCAGACGCTTCCAGTGAAACCGAAGAAAATAGTGAAGAAACAAAAAAGAAAGTAAATAAATTTCACATTCAGCGCTTTAAAGGTCTGGGCGAAATGAATCCAGAAGAACTTTGGGAGACGACCATGGATCCGAACAATAGAGTGCTGAAGAAAGTAAACATTGATGACGCCGAGGAGGCCAATAAAATTTTTGATATTCTCATGGGTTCCGAAGTTCCTCCTCGCAAATCTTTCATCCAATCTAATGCCAAGTTAGCGGAGATTGATATCTAGAAGTATGTTACTTTGTACTAATGTTTACTGTACTCACGGCCGTTAGTATGGTAAACTTGAATATATGAAAGGAGAGATTTTATTAAAAGCCCTAGAACTTCTTCACGACGGAGCAATGACCCAAGTTGATTTTTTCGGTGCTGTCTTAGATGCCGGCTATGGAGCCAGTGGAAGCAAAATTGAATACGAATACCAAAAGCGTCAAAGATTTTCCGAATCCAACAAGTTTCAAGTAGAAAATCTTAAAGAGAGGAAAAGACGACTAGTCGTGTTTATATCTAAGATGAAACACGATGGTCTGATAAAAAAGGAGAACGCAAAGTTTACAATATCTAGCGATGGAAGAAGAAAGTTCGATAAATTAAAAAGTAATTTCCCTGATCGACATTATAAAGTATTTACTCAAAACAGTTCAATTATCATAAGTTTTGATATTCCTGAAAAACTTCGACGAAAAAGAGATTGGCTTAGAGAAGTTATTAAAAACTTAGGATTTAAAATGATTCATCAAAGTGTTTGGGTGGGAAAGGTAAAAATTCCAAAGGATTTTTTATTAGATTTAGAGAGACTAAAGATTTTAGAATATATTGAAATTTTTGAAATTAGTAAAATGGGAACATTGAAAAAGATAAATAAGCTTTAAAGTTATATTTGTTTACTATATTCACGGCCGTGAGAGTAGTAAACTAGATAAATGCGAGGGAAAATTTATTAAAAGCATTAGAATTTCTTTACGATGGGGTCATAACCTTGATCGATTTTTTATTTCCTAGAATAAGATTCTAGTTTTTCTTCTCTTTTATTTCTGTTAAAAGTTTTGAAAGGAGGTCTTCTTTAGACATTTGACCGAGGTTGCCAGAGTCTCTGGATTCTAATGTGACTTTTTGTGCTTCTATTTCTTTGTCCCCGATCACTATCCAGTAGGGGATTTTATTTGTTTTCGCATCTCTGACTCTGGAACCCAAATTTTCATCAGCATCATCTAATTCTGCCCGGATGTTGTTTTCTTTCAATAATTTAAAAACTTCTTTTGCGTATTCGTTGTGATTGGTGCGTACCGGAATAACTTTTACTTGCACGGGTGAGAGCCAGAGAGGGAATGCTCCAGCAAAGTGTTCGATGAGTATTGCTGCGCATCTCTCTAAGGAGCCCGCAATGGCGGCATGAATCATTGTGATTCTCTCCTTCTCCCCTTTTTCATTTATACAGGTTAGATCAAATCGTTCGGGCAAATTCATATCGAGCTGGATAGTTGCCACTTGCCATTCTCGTCCAGCAGAATTTTTTGCCATGAAGTCTAATTTAGGTCCATAGAGCGCCGCCTCGCCTGGTCCTTCGAAATAGTCTGCCCCTCGTTCTTCCGCAATAGTCCGCAAGATTTTTTCAGCATTATTCCAAATCAGGGGCGTGCCTAGATATTTTTCTGGTTCCTCTAAATTACGGAAAGATAGTCTTACTTTTAAACTAAATCCAAAAGTATTATAAAATTTTTCAACAATATCCCAAATTTTTAGAAATTCGTCCTTGATCTGACCCTCTCGACAGAACACATGAGCGTCGTCTTGAGTGATAGAAAGTACACGGGTCAACCCTCCGAGCTCGCCAGATTGTTCATCCCGATAAACCATCGTTGTCTCCGCATATCTTTGTGGCATTTCTCTGTATGAATGCGGCTTACGATTAAAGATTTGAGTGTGATGCGGGCAATTCATTGGCTTCATAGCATACTCCTTGCCTTCACGGGAAGTAATTCGGAAAAGCTCACTGGAAAATTTATCCCAATGTCCTGATTTTTCGTATAATTCCTTTTTTGTTATGTGGGGAATGGTGACTCTTTCATATCCATATTTAGCACGGAGTTCCCAAATAAATTTGTCTAGTTCTTCTCGTAGTACGGTGCCTTTGGGCGTCCACATAGGAAGTCCGGGTCCAACTAGCTCAGAAAAGGTGAATAGGTCCAGTTCCTTGCCAATAATCCTGTGGTCATTTTTATCCATCTGATTTTCGTTTTCCATATCGTTTAGCATAACATATTTAATTATTTTCCCAAAATTTTTTGTTGCTTTTCGTTAGTAATGTGCTAAGATGGAAATATTATGGTAGTTCGAATGAGACATACAAAATCGCATACGAAGAATAGGCGCTCGCATCATGCGCTCAAAAGTACGAGTTTTGCCAAGTGCGAAAACTGTCAGGCCCTGAAGAGGCGCCATACGGTGTGCGTATCTTGTGGGTTTTATCGGGGCAAAAAAGTTTTAGATTTAGTGAAGAAAATAGAAAAGAAACAGAAAAAGACAAAAGCAAAGCAGGCGGAAGCGGGCAAATAAACCTCACCTCGTTCATTAATTTATGGCAAATAGGCACCTTTCAAGATCAATAGTGCTCCAGACTCTTTTCGAATGGGATTTCTTGCTTGCCTCGACGAAGCTTGGCGAAGGCGAGCTTCCCTCAACTGGACAGCTTAAAGAGATTCTCGATAAAAATTTAAAAGAATTCGCCACTGGACTGGAGGATGATCAGTTTGTTTTTTCTTTGATCAATGAAGTACAAAAGAAGCGAACGATTGTTGATGAAATTATCGAGAAGGCGGCGCCGGATTGGCCCATCGATAAAATTTCTCTGGTGGATAGAAATATTTTAAGAATTGGTTTGACAGAACTTCTTTTTGGCGACCGAAAAGAAGTGCCACCCAAAGTAGCTATTAACGAAGCGATAGAGCTAGCCAAAACCTTCGGTGGAGAAAATTCTGGTAAATTTGTCAACGGAGTTTTGGGCGCAGTATATAAAGAGTTGGGTGAGCCCGGCAAAGAACAAACAAGTAAAAAGAAAAATGAAGAGGAGTCCAAGGAGCCGCTGGATGTTTCTAAATTGCCGGTTGAAAATTTAGGCGGCGCGTTGGTTTATGCAAAAAAAGATGGCAAAATTTTATTTGCCTTTGTGCATGATGTTTTTGGATATTGGACTTTGTCTAAGGGTAAAGTGGAAGTCGGCGAGAACATAGAAGAAGGCACTAAAAGAGAAATCAAGGAGGAAATTGGGCTGGATATTGTTATAGAACAAAAACTGGGCGAAAATGAATATGTTGCTACTCATCCGTCCAAGGGCAAAAGTTTAAAACAAGTTGTGTATTTTCTGGCTTCGAGTGATTATAGGGAGTTGTTGCTGGAAAAATCTGGCGGGCTGGACGGCGCCAGGTGGTTCGAGATGTCCGAAGTGCCGGAACTTCGTATTTATAACGACATTATTCCGCTTATTGCTCAGGCCATAGAAATTATTAGCAAAAAATAATAAAATGACAAATAAAACAATTAATTTTTCAGATTTTGAGAAAAAAACAAAAGTAATTTTCAAGAACAAAGATCTACTGAAGCAAGCTTTCATTCATCGTTCTTTTATTAACGAGAATCCATCAGCTGGATTCTCGCACAATGAACGGCTGGAATTTCTTGGAGATGCAGTGCTCGAGCTTGTCGTGACGGATTTTCTTTATAAAAAATATTCGAGTTATACCGAAGGTGAACTAACGGCGCTTCGCTCAGCTCTCGTGAACGCTATTATCATCTCTGAAGCGGCTCTCGAAATAGGTATGAATGATTATTTGCTTTTGTCCCGAGGTGAGGCGAAAGATAACGGCAAAGCCAGACAATATATTTTGGCCAATACATACGAAGCGTATATTGGAGCATTGTATCTAGATCAAGGAATAGAGGTGGTGAATAAATTTATTCACAAAACCCTTTTACCGAAAACCGATGAAATAGTGAATAAAAAACTTTGGCGTGATGCGAAGTCCCTGGTGCAGGAAAAAGCTCAGGAATTTGTAAATGTCACACCCTCTTATAAAGTTATGAATGAATCAGGTCCGGATCATGATAAGCATTTTACGGTGGGAATTTATTTCGGGCCGAATTTAATTGCCGAAGGCAAAGGCAAATCAAAACAAGAAGCAGAACAAAAAGCAGCCGAAGCCGCATTAAAAGTAAAGAATTGGATGGATTAAAATATTCATTATGCGACTCAAGACCCTAGAATTAAACGGTTTCAAATCTTTTGCTCACAAAACTATTTTAGAGTTTCATCATCCAGTTGTTTCTATTGTGGGTCCGAATGGTTCTGGAAAATCCAATGTGGTGGAGGCCTTCCGTTTCGTTTTAGGTGAGCAATCAATGAAGTCGATGCGGGGGAAGACTGGCTCGGATTTAATTTTTAAAGGATCTAAAAATTTACCGAAAGGGTCTCGGGCTTCGGTTGCAATTCATTTCAATAATGCCGACAAGGTTTTTAAACTTTCCAATCAGAGCGGAGAAAATGTAAATTTAAATTTCAGCACGGTGAGCATCTCCCGGGAAGTGCATATGGATGGGCTGAATAAATATATTTTAAATGGAGAAGAAGTGAGGTTGAAAGATATTCACAATCTGCTTGCTTCGGTGAATGTCGGTTCCTCTGGGCACCACATTATTTCTCAAGGCGAAGCGGACAGAATTTTAAATGCTAGTCCGAAAGATAGAAAAGAAATGGTAGAAGACGCCTTGGGGCTCAAAATTTATCAATATAAAATCAAAGAATCAGAAAGAAAGTTAGAACGAACGACCCTCAATATGAAAGAAGTAGCAATGCTTCGCAGAGAAAATGCTCCCCATCTTAATTTCCTCAAGAAACAAGTAGAGAAATTTGAAAAAGGCAAAGAAATGCAGATGGAATTGTTGGCGCTCTACAGAGAGTATTTAAAAAAAGAAAGTGTTTATTTAGAAAAAGAAAAGTCCAGCTTGCTGGCCGAAAGAAAAAAAACTGTCAGAGAGCTCGAAGATGTTCTGAGTAAAATTTCTAGCACCGAAGAGGGGAATTCTACAACAGGGAATAAGGAAATAGAAGAACTTCGAGTTATTGAGAAAAAGTTGAATGAAATACATGCTTTGAAAAATGAATTAGAGCGTAAGCTCGGCCGAATTGAAGGAATGCTTGAGTCCAAGGAAAATAAGGTTAAATTGGCGGGCAAATGCCCGCTCTGCGGGAACGAAATCAAAGAAATACAACCGGAACAGATAGAAAAAAGACAAAATGAAGAAAAGGAGTTGGTGGAATTAAAAAATTCACAGGTTCTAATTGTGGTTGAAATTAAAAAAGTGGAAGCAGAGGAAAAAGGAAAAAAGGAATTAGTTGAAAAATTAAAACAAGAAATAAATAAAGAAATTGAAACCCTGCGTGATTTAGAACGAGAGAAATTTACCTGGAAAGTAAAACAGCAAGAATTATCTTCCACTCTGGGGCTGGTGACTATCAAGGAAGAGAATCTAAGAAACAGAAACGAAGCATTCCTCAATGAAATCAAAGAAGGGGTGGCGCTCATTGGACAGATAGTCTCAACTTATCAAGATTATGAAATAAAAGACATAGAAGAAAACACCCAAGAAGAACAAAAGAAAAAAATTGAACGGATAAAAATAAAATTAGAAGATGCAGGTCTAGGGAGTGGAACAGAAATCATGAAAGAGTTCCAAGAAGTTTCAGAGCGGGATTTATTTTTAGCCAAAGAGCTGGACGATCTGTCTCGAAGTATGAAAGCCTTAGAAAAGCTGATAGAAGACTTGAAGGAGAAGATAGCCGTAGAATTTAAAAATGGCATAAAAAAGATAAATGTGGAGTTTCAGGAATTCTTTTCGCTGATGTTTGGTGGAGGGACAGGAGCTCTTTCGATTATTGTTGAAAATAAGAAAAAGAGAAACATGCCCGCTGGGCTAGAAGAAGAAATGGAAGTAAAAGATGAAGAAGAAATTGTCTTCGAGCAAGGGATAGAAATAAATGTTTCGCTTCCGCATAAAAAGGTCAAAGAACTCCATGCGCTTTCGGGAGGGGAGAGATCGCTTACTTCTATCGCTCTCCTCTTTGCCATGTCTCAAGTTAACCCGCCACCTTTCTTGGTCTTAGATGAAACAGATGCGGCGCTGGATGAAGCAAATTCTCGCAAGTACGGGGATATGCTGGAGAAACTTTCCAAACATTCCCAGCTTATCGTCGTGACCCACAATCGAGAAACTATGTCGAGAGCCGGAGTGCTTTATGGTGTTACCGTGGGCAGTAACGGCGCCTCGAAACTTCTTTCCGTAAAATTCGACGAAGCAGTGGCCATTGCAAAATAATTTATGAAATTAATTCTCGGCTCATCTTCTAAAAAAATTATTAAAAGAAGCTGGGTATAAATAACATACGGAGGCGTTGCCTCCGTATGGACTACTTTTTAAATTCAATTTGCTCTTTCTTGCCCATGATTACCGTATCCGGCTGAAAGGCTTTATTTAATTTTATTGCATCTTTCTTTATTGTCATATTTCCATCTTTGTTTAATTTAAGATTAAGCAACATACCTTGCATTGTCTCTGCGCTAAATGATTGATCGAAAATAAAATTCCCAAGCGAGTAGGCAATGTAGCCCATGCACGAACTTTGAGTGCAATCTTTTCGGCTATAAATTTCTGTATCTTCAACAACATGCGGATGATGGCCCACCACTATCTTGGCTCCACTATCTACCGCTTTGCGCGCTAATAGTTCCTGTCTGGCATTGTGTTTTGTTTGATATTCTTCACCAAAGTGAAATGAGACGACGAGAAAGTCTACTTGCCTGGAAGCATCTTGAATTATTTCCTCGAAACGAGGATTGCTAGCGAGCAATAATCCTGCTTGTTCTTCTGTTGCTTTCATCCAATTAGGTCCTACATCTGAAAAACCAAGAAATCCTATTTTTATTCCGTATTTTTCTAAAATGGTCGGCATCTCCGCTTCGACACTATTTTCTCCTCCTCCGGTATAACGAATCTCGTTCTCTTTTAAATTTTCCAGAGTGTCAACGAAAGACATTCGTCCCCAATCTCCAACATGATTGTTGGCGACAGATAAGACATCAATGCCAGCGCCGGCGAGGGCGGGGACTACAGCAGGATCCATTTGGAAGGAATATAGGTTGCGTAGGTCGGCGCCTTGATCCGAGGCGGTACCTTCTAGATTGGCGAAAACAATGTCTGAATCTTTGAGCAACTCCATTTTTTCAAAAAGCGCCGAGTAGTCATTGTTGAAATTTTTTAGCACAGAATTTTTCACTCCACGATCAAGCATCATGTCGCCCAGGAAGGTAAAAGTTACAAAATCTGGCTCCCGAATGTCCGGCGCCCCCACCTTCTCTGCTACCCAGTCAGTGTTTGCATCTAAGTTGCCACCGTAGTATATATATTTTTTCAAATATTTTAAAATGTTTTCGACATCTCGATAACGATCTTTGCTTTGAAGAAGCGTGATGGCGATGGGACGGTTGCCTGTATTTTTATTTTGGTCTCCGAGGGGTAGAGAAAAAAGTGAAATGCCAGTTTGCCTAGCTTCATCGGTGTATCCGCTTTTGCCCCCTAGATAACCCTCTTTTCGCAAGAACTGGCTGATGTTGGACCAGCTATGTTTTTTGTTGGAAAAAGATCGTTTCGTGGTAATTTCTAGTAATTCTGGATTTTTTTTATTTATATATCCCACGAGTTTGAACATATCAGAAACTGTAGACTGATTGTTTGGAGAGAGTCCGCTCGGGTCTTCGTATGTCGTCAAGGACATTTTTAGATTTTCTGCTTCCTGATTCATTTTCTTTAAAAAAGTATCTCGTTCGAAATGTCCTGCAATTATTTCTGCCGCATCGTTGCTTGATTCTAGGAGAAGCGGGTAGAGGAGGTCTAATATTTTTATTTTCTCTCCAATTCTGAGACCGCCATTTTTGCCGGGCGTCTCTAATGCTCCCTTGCTTACCTCGGCCAGAGCATCTTCCTTGGATATTTCTTTGGTTACCAAGGCCGTCATGAGTTTGGAGACTGAAGCGAGGGGGAATTTCTCGTCTTGATTTTTTGCCAGGATCACTTCGCCCGTATTTAAGTCTCCCACCAGATAGGCGGCGGCAGAAATATTGGGCCCTCCTTTTAAATTTGAATCTTTATTAACATAGAAATATTTTTCCGTTTCTTCTCTATCCACAATTTGCGCTGATAAGGCTGAGCTATCTTTTGAGCGCAGTATTTTTTTGTAAATAATATTATGTAAAATATCTGACGCAAAGAAAAATATCGCAAAAACAGCCAGCATCATTAAAATTCCTGTTTTTATTTTCATCTTAAAATATAATCTATGGTTTTTCGTTCTAAATCAACTCCTTTCACTTTTATTTTCACTCGATCACCCAAGCGATATTTCTTTTTCTTTTTTTGTCCTACTAATTCTAATTTTTTTTCGTTGAAAATATAAAAGTCATCCTGCATATCTCGGACTCGTACCATACCTTCACATTTTGTTTCCTTTTCTTCAATGAATAGACCCCACTCGGTAATACCACTAATAATACCCTCGAATTTTTCTCCCATACGGAGAGACATATATTCTACTTGTTTATATTTAATAGAGGCTCTTTCGGCATCGGAGGCCCTTTTTTCTTGTTCGGATGATATCCTGGCTATTTTTTCATATTCTAAAACTTTTTCTCGCATATTTTCTTTTTTTCTTTTTTTTCCAGAAAGAAAATCTTGAAGCAATCGATGGATGATGATGTCCGGATATCGTCTAATTGGCGAGGTAAAGTGAGTGTAGTATAAAAATGCCAATCCATAGTGTCCAATGTTTTTGGTCGAATAAACGGCTTTCGCCATCGATCTAATGACGGCTCGATGCACAGTATCACTCAGGTTTTCTTTTGCATTTTTGTCTTCTAAATTTTCTAATAATTTATTTATCTCATGAGTCGGAATTATTCCGTCCCGGAGAGACACTTTATGTCCTAAACTACGCAAGAAAAATGCCAAGTCGGCCATTTTTTCTTTACTCGGCAGATCGTGCACTCGATAGAGAGAGGGATAGGGAGACAACACCGTCGCTACTTTTTTATTTGCTAGGAGCATAAATTCTTCAATCAGTCTGTTGGAATCACCTCGTTCTTTTTTTAATACTTTGAGAGGCACTCCCTTTTTATCTAAAACGAATTTTACTTCTTCTTGGTCAAGTGATATAGCACCTTGCGTAAACCTTTCTTTAGTTAATTTTTTTGCCAAAGTATTTAAAATAGCTAATTCTTTATGCAGGGGAGCGTCAGACCTATGGATGGATACTTCTGCTTCTTCATAAGTAAATCTTTTTTGCGAATGAATCACAGTTCGTCCGTACCATTCGCTTTTCACCTGAGCATTTTTATCCAAGACAAAAACGGCGCTCATGGTGAGTCGATCTTTGTGAGGGACGAGACTACATAAATCATTTGATAAAGTTTCTGGAAGCATGGGGATAGTTCTGTCGACTAAATACACAGAGGTTCCTCGTTCTTGCGCTTCAAGATCGAGAGCGCTACCGACCTTCACGAAATGCGAAACATCGGCAATGTGAATGCCTATTTCAAATAATCCCTCTCCTCCTTTTGAAGGAGGAGTGCCGGAGGCGAGGTGGTGCTTGGAATTACCACCCCCAACCCCCTCCTTACTCAAGGAGGGGAGCTCTCTAAATGATATTGCATCATCAAAATCTTTTGCATCAGAGGGGTCAATGGTAAAGGTTAGAATTTTTCGAAAGTCTCTCCGTCCCACAAAATCAGCTTTTTGCATTCCTAGTATTTTGATTTTTCTTGCTTCGTCTTCCACTTTCTTTGGAAGTTCTGCGGCGAAACCCTTCTCTAAAGCTATCGCATGCATTTCTACGGTATTGTCTCCAGGCTGACCCAGAATTTTCACCACCTTTCCCTCTGGCGCTTTGCGGGAGTCATGCCAGGAAACTATTTCGACGAAAACTTTCTGCCCAACCTTCGCCTCATGTAAATTTCTTTCAGGAATTAAAATATCAGTGTACATTTTACTATCGTCAGGTTTCAAAAAATGCATTTTATTCTCCACTTCCAACACCCCGGCGAAGTTCATTTTCGCTCGGGAAATTATTTTTGAAACTTCAGCAGTCTGCCTGCCGTGTCCCTTAGGATGGAGCAGTATTTCCACCGTGTCTCCATGGAGCGCAGTGTTCAAATGCCGGAAATCAATTTCTGGATCTTGCCCTTTATTTTTATTTTCACCAATGGCGACATATCCAATACCTTTGGAGGAAATTGAAATGATGCCCTGAAGTTTGTTCGTCTGGTGTTTCACTCAATAAATATAGCATAAAATGGGTATTGACAACAGACTTCAAATACACCATACTTTATTTATAAAAGTTTTTAATTATTAAAAGATTAACCAATAAATTTATGGGAATGGAAAAGTTTGGGGGAAAAATAAAAAGAGTGGCTCAAGTTGGTGCTTTAGCAGCAGCTAGTATGCTTCATCCAGAAGGTGCACAAGCAAGTGAGGCAACACTTAGAGAACAATTTTTAACTCAAAAAGCTTTAGTTACAGCTCAATTTGAGGCTAGAATTAATAAAGAAAAAGATCAAAATAAAAAAACAAAATTAGCAAATGAACAAAAGATTGCCTTGGCGACAGTAGATGTAGAGTTAGCTAAAGCTTTACATGTTGCTGATGAACAAGCAATAAAAACTCCAGATAAATCAGAAGTTTCAGATCCAGATAAAAAGTTCGGTACACCTTATGAAAAAGAGAAAGATCTCGCTGTGTTTAGTGAAGTTGAAGAAGATATGCTTGATGCAGACGGAAAAGCAACGGGTAAAAAAAGGGTAAGAAAGTTATCACCAGAAGAGATAAAGCTAGAAAAACTTAGGATTAAAGAAGAGGGAAAAACTAAAAGAAAAGAAGCGGATGCCAGTCAACCAAAATTTGTTAATCCTTTTCTTTACGGTGGCGGTTACTACGGAGGCGGTGGGTATAGAGGTGGTAGTATTAGTGGTCACCATGGCGGTGGTGGCAGTATTAGTGGTAGCAGAAGATTCAGCGGACGAGTTGGTGGTTCTCAACAACCACGATCTAATAGAGGTCGCCGATAAATCTCAACATAAATTTTGCATTTTTTTAAATTTATGTTAGACTCTTTTTGCAATGTTAAAAATAAGACTGCAGAGAATAGGCAGGAAGAATGATCCGAGTTTTCGGGTTGTTTTGACTGATTCGAAGAACAGCGCCAAGAGTGGAAGATTTTTAGAAATACTTGGCACTTACAATCCCAAAATGGACAAGACGGGAGTAAAGAACTTCGTGAATGATCGGATCAAATATTGGATGAGTCAGGGCGCAAAGTGTTCTGATACGATGCACAATTTTTTAGTTCACGACAAAGTAATAGAAGGCAAGAAGGTGAATGTGTTGCCAAAGAAAAAACCGACAGTCAAGAGAAAGGAGTTGAAAGCAAAAAAATAGTTCTGTATAATTACAGATAACGCAGTAAATCAAGTCGTAACACTGCATGATTATTATAATTTAATAAAACAACATGGAAGAAGCAGACAAGGTGTTTCTGGAATATGTCGTGAAGGCATTAGTAGACAATCCGAATGATATCAAGATTGATCGCACGGTGGACGAAATGGGAGTACTTATTAGCTTGACGGTGAATCCTGCGGATATGGGCAAGATTATCGGCAGGATGGGCAATACGGCGAAAGCTATCCGCACACTGCTCCGCATTATCGGCATGAAAAATAATGCTCGGGTTAATTTGAAAATTAACGAACCAGAAGGAGGCATGAGGCAAGAGCACAGCATAGGTGGGCATGATTCTGCCCCTATGATGGGTAACACTGGTAGCGGTATGGGCAAAGCTCCAAGTTCGCTGAAGACAGTAGACGAAGCGATGGAAGACTTAAAGGGGATATAGAGATAATTAGGTGCTAGTTACTAGGTTCTAGAAAAACTCGAAGAAATTCGGGTTTTTTTTGTTGTGATTTTTATTTTTGTGTGGTATAAAATATGTGAAAGGAACCACACCATGGTTACAGGATGGTGCAGGGAAACCCGATCAAGTCGGTTTTCCCTGAGGAACGAGGGTTGGGGAGGATCTTTTGAGCATCTCTCCAACCCCCTGTTTCTGAACCCCCCTCCACCCCCGGTGGGGTGGAGGGTGAGAAGGTTCTTCCGAACCCTGTTCGGAAGAAAGGAGAAGAAAGAATGAAGTAAGAAAAAAAGGCGGCCCCGTAAATAAAAACCTGACCTAACGGGGCCGCAACAAAATGTTCTTTTGTTTTTTTATCAAATTTATCTCTGAGAACTTGTTCTCAGAGATTTTTTGCTTGTGCCTGAATTTGTGCTATCATTTTTATATGAAAAGATACGCTTTTATAGATGTTCAGAACACAGCCACTACTACACAAAAGTTATTGGGTTTTATTGTTGATTGGCATAAACTCTGTAAATATCTAAAAGAAAAATGGGACTGTGAGAAAATTTTCTTTTATTCAGGTATTGATGAAGGGGATACAGAAACCGCTAAAGAATTTGACACTCTATCAAAGAATGGTTGCATCGTAAGGGCAAAAACAGTTTTTGCTTATAAAAAATCAGATAAAACTATTTCCATAAAATGTGTTGAATGTGGAAAAGATAATATCGAAGTTGTTGATATGGGTTACAATAGAAAATCTAATTGCGATGTAGACTTAACTGTGGATTGTATGGAAGAAGCAGGAATCGACAAAGAATTTCTTATTTTTACAGGTGATGGTGATTTTGAATATCTAATAAGAAAAGTAGTAGAAAAAGGGACAAAAGTCTATGTGGTGTCTTCTAATGCTGGTGTTAGGAAACCAGGAATAAATACAAAAAGATTTTCTACAAAACTTAAAAAGTTGATAGATGAAAATAGGGGTAAGGTCAATCTTATTGAGATAAATAACTGGAAAATGCAGATAAAAAAGCAAGTTTAGTAGTATAAATACAAAACGCCACGAAGCGTGGCGTTTTGCGAATGACATGATCATAATAGCAAAATTAAGTAAAAAGTCAAGTAGTTGTGGATAACTAATAAAACATGAAATTTCATATTATTACAATTTTTCCGGAGATGTTCGATTCTTATCTCAAAGAGTCTATTATCGGGCGGGCGGTGAAGAATAAATTAATAAATTTTAATTTCTATAATCCTCGTGATTTTATAAAGCCTGCCCGCCGTGGCGGGGCGCTGAAAGATAATGGGTATCGTCCAGTAGATGACAAGCCCTACGGTGGCGGACCCGGAATGGTGATGAAAGCCGAGCCACTGCTTTCTGCCGTCGCTAAAGCTATGGCGGACAAGAAAGCTAAGAAAGGGACAATAAAGATTATTTTATTTTCTCCCTCTGGTAAAAAGTTCGACACAACTTATGCGAAAAAGTTGGTGAAGCAGAAATACACGGATATTATTTTAATTTCTGGCAGATATGAAGGCATAGATGCAAGAGTAGGGAAAATTCTCAAAGGTTTACTCGCCCCTGGAGGGCTGGAAGAAATTTCAATTGGGGATTATGTGCTGACTGGTGGCGAGCTTCCAGCGATGGTTCTGATCGATTGCATCTCGCGTCAAATTCCCGGAGTCTTGGGTAAATATGAATCTCTAGAAGAAGAAAGAGTCTCAAGTAGCGAAGTTTACACTCGACCGGAAGTTCTAAAATATGGGGGTAAGAATTATAAAGTACCGAAAGTTTTACTCTCTGGGAATCATAAACTTATCGATGCGTGGAAGAAGCGAGGATGAAAATTAACAGACTTATAGTATAATAAAAAAATGCCAGAATTATTCGGAGTAAAATATGATTCTGAAGAAGAAAAAGAACCTAAAAAGCCATTGATTTCTAGACGTGGTTTTTTGAAAGCCGGGGCTGTCGCAGCAGGGACTGGGATTCTTGGTGTTGGTGGGCCTTCGGCAGTTGACAAAGCCAAAGATACATTTCTTGAAAAGTCACTTCTAGAACAAATAGAAAAGAAAACTTCTTTAATAAAGGAAATGTATGGGATAAAAGTTAAATCAAAATTCAATGATTTAGAAGAATTAGAACAGTCATTAAGAAAAATCTTAGGTCAGGAAATTTCCGGTATAGATGAAAAAAATTCTTTATCAAAATATGACAGAGCGCTGGATTATATAATCCAAGGATTTTCTAGATATCCCCTTGAATTTGTTAGAAGGATGAATATTAGGTCAATTTTTATTGCTGATAATCTACTCGATGGTGGTGGTAATGTAGAAGGAATAACATGTGATGAGGGGTCTGAAATATTTATAGAAATTTCAGAAGGACCCTTAAATAAAAGCAGAATTTTCGGTTGGAATGAAAAACAACCTTTTAATAAAACTTTTGATCATGAATTTTTTCATGTGCTTGACAATCGTCTTTTAGATAAAAATCGACGCTTGGAATGGCTAGGTTTAGATGAGTCGGGTGCTTATGCTACTGATAAACTTGTGGAAAACAAAAAAGGATTTATCGACATATATGCTCAGACAAGTACTTTAGAAGATAGGGCGTCACTATTTTCTGCGATGATGAATAATTCAAGCGATGTCTGGAAGAGGTGTAAAACTGACGAAATTATTCAAAGAAAAATTTTATTTCTGCAACAGATGATGTTTAGTAATACTTATGGTCTTGTCAATCAAGAATGTTGGGATTTGTTAAAAAGCGGAAGCTTGCCTACCGATTTCTTTAAAAAACGCAAGGCTTATTTATTATCTTTGGACTTCAATCAATTCCAACAAGAACTCAAATCAAACAACTGGAGACATTTTAACAAAGATGAATACGGGAAGACTGAGGAAAAAATCTGGGAGTTATACAAAAATAAATTAAAAGAAATGAAATTTTAAATTACCTAATTCTGCTGACTGGAAAAGTTAGGTAATTAGTTTGACCAAATTAAGATATATAAGCATTATAGATTTAAATAAGTTTTTAAAACTTTCCCTACCTTATTCATAGTTTCATTATCTAATTCTCCGATTTTTCCCAGAATAACTATTTTGTCCAGAGTGGCGATTTTCGTTACTTTAATAACTGATTTTAATTTTAATCCAGTTTTACTAAAATTTTTTTCTTTTAAATCTATTAAAATATTAAATTTATGAATTTTATTTTCTAAATTAGAAGAAATAAAACAAACTGTAACATCATCGCCACCTGGTTGCGTGCCTAGTATTAGGGTAGGACGAACTTTGTTTCCTGAAAGATCTGTAAATGGGAAAGGTGTCAAGATTATATCTCCAATTTTATACATTTCTATTTTTTAATATCTTTAATAGAATAAATTTCAGGTTCGTTTTTTAGAAAGTCAAAACTTTTAGAATATGAGTTTATGTTTGTTATTTCAGATAGTTTACCATTCCAAAATGCAGGAAAGGGAATAAGCACCACTTCGGGTACATTTCTACGACCGATGACGATAGATTTACGACTCGTAGACACGATATTTACCAAGTCGCTTATCCTTTCCCTTGCTTCTGTTGTAGATAATGTTTTTGTGGTCATATGTATATATTGTACAAAATGTACAAATTATATGCAAGGATAGTTATCCACAGTATTATCTATGCGTGGAATAGGTGGAAATAAAGAGTTATAATAGAAATATGAACCCAGGAGAAGCACAACCAAAGAGTGAGTTTGAACAAACCATGGAAACTTGTGGCTATAAGCTAAAGGAAACAGTGAAAATTGCTGATAGGAACATTGTGATCTATGAAAAAGATTTTAATCCTAAGTTCACACAATTTACAATACCTCAGTCACCAGTGCAAATATTGAGATACATAGAAGGTCTGTTAGAAATTTTAAATCACCAATCAGTTATTTTAATTGATGGTTTTGACAAAGATCATGAATCAAGAAAAGCTTTTTCTGAAAGACTAGAAACAGAAGCCCCTGATGATTATAAAGTGTATTATCAATTAAGAGAAAAAAGTAAATTGCGGGTAAATCGCCTTCAGTCTATTTTCAATTATGTGGGAGCTATTATTGAGTTTACTGAAGATAATCAATTAAAATCGGAAATTAAAACTTTACAGGAAAAATTATCTATTTTTATTAAATCTAAAAATTTTCACCAATTATCTTTATCTGAAAAAGTTTTATATATGGAAGAAGTAGATAAATATGTGGTGTCGATCATAGATTTATTCCGGTCAGTGAAAATATAAAATTACCCAATTCTACTGGTCGGAAAAGTTAGGTAATTATTTAATCCCCAGTCTGCATTGCATAAGTTCAGATACATATGAGACTCCTTTAATCAAAAAGGAGAATGCGACAATTTAACAAATTTAAAGGAACCAAGGGCTTCATCACCATCTGGCAAAGAGTGCTACGATTTCGGTATATGATTACCGAACAAGCAAAAGAAAGGTGCCGGGTTCTAGCTTTCTGGGAGAAGTATGGGGATCTAGCAACCAAAGAAGCGTTTAAGGTTTCCAGACCCACCTTGTACCGGTGGCGAACTTCCAGCGATGGTTCTGATAGACTCAATTTCACGCCAGATTCCGGGAGTCCTGGGCAGATATGAATCTCTAGAAGAAGAACGCATATCTACTAGCGAAGTTTACACTCGACCGGAAGTTCTAAAATACCGTGGCAAAAATTATAAAGTTCCGAAAGTTTTACTTTCTGGGAATCATGCTAAAATAAACCAATGGAAGGAAAAAAGATAACAAATGAATCTGGTGTTGTTGCTGTTGAGGCGATTATTCCAAACATAAGACCTCCTCTTCCATTGGAACCAAAAGAATTATACAGATCACTCAAACCGGCTAATGTGTCTGCTCAAATTAGGGAGGGGTTGCGTAAAAGTCCTGAGTTGCAAGAGTTCTTTAAACCTTTCAAGGGGCAAATTGTTGTGGAAATTGGGCCTGGCGAGTTATTAACAGGTTACCAAGTAGTCTTACTTTCTGGAGCAAAAGCGTACATAGGAGTTGAACCATATGATTTTGTGGATAATCTAAAACAATTCCTAGAAGAAGCTGAACAGGCTACTTCACACTATTTATTATCTCAAATTGCCCGTACGGCAGTGAAGGCGGATGCGTTGAGTTTTTTAAGAAGGTTGCCAGATAAAAGTGTCAGTATTTTTGCTAGTCAGCTAGAATCTGTAATGCAAAAAGAATATGCGGATAGTGTAGTGGAGGAAATGGAGAGAGTTTTGCATCCACAAGGTGCACTTATTCAATATGATTCCAACTTCAATTTGGATAAAAATTTATTTGAACGCCATCCAGTCGATCCAGAATTAGCTGAAAAATTATCTTTAGATTGGCGGCTGGAAAAATATCAACCAAAAACTTAATTCACAAAATTAGTTGACAAAAAATAGTAAATAGAGTAGGCTGGTTGAGATTCATTGATTGAGTATCGGATGCAATCTCCTTATTAATTATAAGCTGGCTATAAAATAATTGGCCCTTTTTTAATTTATGCATATAGATACAAAGCGTCCGAAGAAATATTTTGGGAGGTATAAAAAGCCCCTCGTGGAATTTCCTAATTTAATTGAAGCTCAAGTCAAGAGTTTCAAGTGGCTGACCGAGATCGGCATCGGCGAAGTTTTAAAAGAATTTTCTCCCATTAGTGATTATTCTTCCAAGAAATTTCAACTGGAATTTACTTCTTTCACACTAGGTGAGTCTAAGCAAGACGAAAATAATGCAAAAATAAATAAGCTCTCCTATCAGGGGCAGTTGAAAGCGCGGGTAAAATTGACTAATAAAATCTTAGGCACAGTGAAGGAGCAAGAAATTTTCATGTCGGATTTTCCTTTAATGACTTCGCATGGGACTTTTATCATCAATGGCGTAGAGCGGGTCATCGTTCCACAACTAGCGAGAAGCTTCGGAGTTTTCTTTACTGAATCCGAAAGTAAGGGGAACAGATATTTTGGAGCAAAAATTATTCCAGCTCGGGGAGTTTGGATTGAGATAGAGTCCGAATCTGATGGGGCAATTTATATCAGAATAGATAAAAAAAGAAAATTCCCCGCAACTGCGCTCCTGCGGGCGATGGGTTATGAGACGGATGAAGCTATTTTAAAGGCATTCAGTGGTAAAACAGAATTAAGTTCGAATTTTGAAGAAACAATAAAGATTTGTTTGGCGAAAGATGGACTAAAAAATATAAACGATGCCTATATAGAAATATATAAGCGTCTCAGAGATGGAGATATGGCCACAGCTGATAATGCTAAAGAATTTATTGATTCTTTGTTTACCGCTGAGCGATATGACCTTTCTCCGGTTGGTAGATTTAGATTTAATCAGCGATTTAATAAGCCCATGGATGAACAAGCTCTTCTTCGTCGTACTATTTCTAAAGAAGATCTAGCCACTGTCATCATGCACATTATTTCTTTGAACAATACTCCAGGAGCAAAGAGCGACGACATTGACCATTTGGGTCAGAGGCGGGTGCGATTTGTGGGTGAAATACTGCAACAGAAAGTCCGTACGGGTATGATGCAGATCAAGAGAAATGTTCAAGACAGAATGTCTATTATTGATGTGGATACAGCGATGCCTATCGCTATTATCAACCAGCGACCACTCCAAGCTCGTATCAAAGAATTTTTCACTACCAACCAGCTTTCTCAATTTATGAATCAAGAAAATGTGTTGGTGGAAACAGAGCACATTAGACAGCTCTCGGCGCTCGGCCCCGGCGGATTGACTCGGGAACGAGCAGGGCTCGAAGTTCGGGATGTGCATCCTTCGCACTATGGAAGAGTGTGTCCGATTCATACTCCTGAAGGTCCGAACATTGGACTGATTCTGCACTTATCTACTTATGCCAAAATAAATGAATTTGGAATTATTGAAACTCCTTATATCAAGGTGAAGAATGGGAAATTGACTGGAGAGGTGGTGTATCTGAATGCGCTGGAGGAAGAAAAATATAATATTGCGCATGCGGGGGTTCCCTATGATGAAAATGGCAAAATAACCGAGGAAAAAGTAGAAGCTCGAATTAAAACAGAACCGGGTACTGTCGCTCGGGAAGAAGTGGACTTTATTGATGTGGCGACCAACCAAGCTTTCTCTATTGCGACCTCGATGATTCCGTTTTTAGAACACAACAATGCCAATCGCGCTCTAATGGGATCAAACATGCAGAAGCAAGCGGTGCCTTGTGTTCTCCCCGAAGCGCCCTTGGTGGCGACAGGGATGGAAGAGTTAGCTTCCCGAGATTCTGGGCGATTGATTTTAGCAGAAGAAGATGGTGTGGTCTCGTATTTAGATGCGAAAAAAATTGTGGTGAAAGGAAAAACGGAAAAGACTTATTCTTTAGTAAATTTTATACGGAATAACAACTTTTCTGTGTTTCATCAACGACCTTCTGTGGATGTCGGCGACAAAATAAAGAAAGGGGCCGTCTTAGCAGACACTAGCAGTACAGTCGGTGGACAAATTTCCTTGGGTCAGAATATTTTTGTGGCTTTTTTGTCTTGGTCTGGATCAACTTACGAAGATGCGATCATTGTTTCGGAACGACTGGTTAAAAAGAGCAAATTCACTTCTGTTTATGTTGAAGAATTTACTTCCGTCGTTCGGGATACAAAGTTGGGACCTGAAATTACTACTCGAGATATACCGAATGTCGGAGAATTAAAATTGAAAGATCTGGATGAAGATGGCGTCGTTCGTATTGGAGCAGAGGTTCGGGAAAATGATATTTTGGTGGGCAAGATTACTCCTAAAGGTGAAACGGAACTGACTCCCGAAGAACGATTGCTTCGTTCAATCTTTGCGGAGAAAGCTCGGGATGTGAAAGATACTTCGCTTCGAATGGAACATGGCAAACGAGGAAGAATTATTGGGGTAAAGATCTTTTCTCGTGATCTGGGACATTCGCTGGAAGCGGGAATTATAAAAAAAATCGTGATTGAAGTGGCGCAGATTAGAAATATTTCAGTCGGAGACAAGCTCTCTGGACGACATGGGAACAAGGGGGTGATCTCCACGATTTTACCAGAAGAAGACATGCCTTACACTGCTGACGGCACACCGGTTGATATTATTCTCTCACCCCTTGGTGTTCCTTCTCGGATGAACTTGGGGCAAATTTTAGAAATGCACCTTGGGATGGCGGCGAATAGTTTGGGTTATCAGGCTATCGTTCCGCCCTTTCTGGGAGCGAAGCACGAAGAAATAAAAGAAGAATTAGTAAAAGCGGGACTGCCAGAATCTGGAAAAGTGAAACTCTTTGATGGACGGACGGGGGAGGCTTTCGAGCAAGATGTCGCAGTAGGATATATGTACATGCTTAAACTGCATCACATGGTAGAGGATAAAATTCATATGCGTTCGATTGGTCCTTACTCTCTCATTACCCAGCAACCCTTGGGCGGAAAAGCTCAAGGCGGAGGACAGAGATTTGGAGAAATGGAAGTCTGGGCGCTCGAAGGTTATGGGGCGGCTTATACTTTGCGTGAAATGCTGACGATTAAATCAGATGACATTCAAGGCCGATCAGCAACCTTTGATTCCATTATTAAAAATGAAACGATTCGACCGCCGAATTCTCCCGCCTCGTTCAATGTGCTTCTAAATTATCTGCGGGGCTTGGCGCTGGATGTCGATCTTAGAAAATCAGGGAAAAATTAATTGAAAAAATATGAAAAATTATTTTAAAAATATTCCTTACATGCAAATACTTGGTTTACTAGCTCTGGTGTATCTTGGAGTTTGGGGTGTTCGAGGAACCTGCAATGCACCTTTCTTTGGCGAACACACACGTGATTGTACGATAAATAAAGTTTATTTTCCACGACAGGATGTAACATCAACTTGGCAAATATATAGAAATGATCAATACAAATTTGAGTTCAGTTATCCACCAGTTTATACAATTAGGATTTTTGACAAGTCTACAGTTCGAGGAAGCTTGTTTACAGTGATCCTTGATAGTACAACAATCGGTCCTGGAGAGGGTGGATATGGTCCTTTATCAAGTATAAGTATAGGCGTGTGGGATAATTCTAAGCAACTTTCACTCATAGATTGGGCAGAAGATGAATACAATAGAAGTTTTTCAAATTATAATGGAGATGGTTTTGCTGATTTTGAAAATAAAACCTTGGCTGAACATAAGGCCATTAGTTATTCATGGGAGGGATTGGGTTATGGGAAAACAGTAATTATTGAAAATAATAAAGTGATCTTTTTGTTGGATACTGGCGGAGATAGTAAGACCGAACGAGTTTGGCAAGATTTTGATGATGTTCTTTCCACTTTTAAATTTACAAAATAACAGTGAATTCCATGGAATATAAAAAAGATTTTGATAAATGGAATATAGAGAAAAAGTTTGTAGATGCGAAAAGCGTAAACACAGAGCTTTTCTTTTATGCTCGGGAAATATGGTGGTGTAGCGCTGGGCTTAATATTGGTGTGGAATCAGATGGGAAACATGAAAACTTTGAAAGACCAATGTTAATTATAAAAAAATTTAATGCAGATATGGTGTGGGCGTTACCACTTACAACTCAAGGGAAAAATAATAAATATTACTTTAAGCTAAATCATACAGAGTTAAAATCCTGGGTTGTTTTGTCTCAAGTAAAAGCAATAAGCACAAAAAGATTGTTAAGAAAAGTAGGCTCTATATCTGAAGCAGATTTTAAAGAAGTAATTATAATGTTGCAAAATCTCCTTAAAATCGAAAACCCCCTTGCGGGGGCTTTCTCGGAGGCCGAAGCCACTAATACGGATAGTATAAACCAATGAATATAAAAGTCAAGGAGGTGGAGTAGATTAACAAAATAAGAAATTATTATTAAAAGCAAAGAAACAATAACATGAAAACTTTAAACACCACTGATTTTGATAGTATTGCGCTTCGTTTGGCTTCACCGGAGCAGATTAAAGAATGGTCTTATGGCGAAGTAACCAAGCCCGAAACGATAAATTATCGTACAGGGAGGTCTGAGCGAGGGGGTCTTTTTGATGAAAAAATATTCGGACCGGAAAAAGATTATGAATGTTATTGTGGAAAATATCGCCGCATCCGTTACAAAGATATTATTTGCGAGAAATGCGGAGTGGAAGTGACTCGTTCGATAGTCAGACGAGAACGAATGGGGCATATTGAACTTTCTACTCCGGTGTCGCATATTTGGTTCTTAAGGGGGGTGCCTTCTCGAATGAGCATCTTGTTGAACATTTCTGTCTCGGACCTTGAAAAGGTAATATATTTTGCTGGTTACATCATAACTCGTGTGCACGAAGAAGAAAAAGAAAAATTAATGACCGGTTTAGATAAAGAATACAAAGCGAAGTTAAAAAATGCGAATGATGACGATACCCGAGAGAAATTGAAAAATTTACTTTCCATTACGAAAAAGGAAATTGGAGAAATCTACGAAGGGAAAGTGCTTAATGAAATTTCTTTTCATCATTATTCTTTGAAATACGGAACTTGCTTTGAAGCCAACATTGGCGCTGAAGCGATCTATTCTATTTTTAAAAATCTTGATTTAAACAAATTAAAAGTTCACACCGAAAAAATGCTAGAGAAGGCCAGTATGGCTGAAAAAGAAAAATTGCAAAAAAGGCTTTCGCTTCTTCGGGCGATGAATTATGCGGGAATTCGTCCCGAGTGGATGTTCTTAACCACTATTCCAGTTATTCCGCCCGTCCTTCGTCCGATGGTGGCGCTAGACGGGGGGAGACATGCAACCTCTGACTTAAACGATCTTTATCGTCGAGTGATCAACAGAAATAATCGTTTAAAGAAGTTGAAAGAAATTAACGCTCCGGATGTTATTCTGCGAAATGAAAAAAGAATTATTCAAGAAGCAGTGGATGCATTGATTGACAACTCTATTGCCAAACAAAATGATAATGCCGCTATGAGTCAGTCTCAAAAACGACCGTTGAAATCTCTTTCCGATAACTTGAAATCGAAACAGGGACTCTTCCGTCAGAATTTGCTCGGGAAACGAGTGGACTATTCTGGTCGTTCAGTTATTGTGGTTGGCCCCGAACTTAAATTAAATCAATGCGGATTGCCTAAACACATGGCGCTAGAACTTTTCAAACCATTTATAATTTCGAAAATTTTACACGCCGAACTGGCCTTCAATATTCGGGGTGCCAATAAATTGATAGAAGAGAGAGGAGGAGAAATCTGGGCCATTTTAGAAGAAGTGATTAAAGGTAAATTCGTTCTTTTGAACCGCGCGCCGACTCTGCATCGTCTGGGTATCCAGGCTTTTAATCCTATTTTGATTGAAGGAAATGCTATTCAGGTTCACCCCCTAGTATGTCAGGCTTTCAATGCTGACTTTGATGGAGACCAAATGGCAGTCTATGTGCCTCTCCTTGAAGAAGCGCAACGAGAAGCCAAGGATTTGATGGCATCAAATAAGAATCTGCTCAAGCCCCAAAATGGCGATCCGATAGTGCATCCCAGTATGGACATCGTGCTTGGTTCTTATTGGATGACGAAAGATATTGATGGAGAACAGGGTGAAGGCAAATACTTTTCGAATCCCAATACAGCAATTCTGGCTTACGAATACGGAGTGGTATCTCTTCGAGCGAAGATAAAAGTGCTAGCCACAGATTCAGATAAATACAAAAAATTTAATGGAAAAATTTTTGACACCTCTGTCGGAAAATTACTTTTCAACAGTATTCTACCCTCTAATTTTTTCTATGTGAATGATGAAATGACCCAAGGTAGATTGTCCATGCTCCTAGATGAGCTCATTATGCAATATGGCATAGACGATACCCCTGCTATTTTAGACAAGATTAAGGCCTTTGGTTTTAAATATTCAACTGTTTCTGGTACAACCTGGGGGTTGGATAATGTTTCGGTGCCCCCCGAGAAACCCAAAATTATAGCGCAGGGCAAAAAACTGGAAGAAGATATAATATCACAGTGGAACGAAGGTCTGCTTTCCGAAGAAGAAAAATATCAAAAAATTATTGAAATTTGGACACATACCAAGAAAAATTTAGAGAAAGTTCTACCTAATACGCTTGAAAAAAACGGTTCCACTTATGATTTATTTACTTCGAAGGCTCGAGGGACGATGAGCTCTCTGATGCAAATGACGGGAATGATTGGACTTATTCAAAACAACCAAGGGAGGACACTGGAGTTTCCGATTATTCCTTGTTATCAAGAAGGGCTTTCTCCGATTGAATATTTCGTTATTACTCATGGCGCTAGAAAGGGCGCTTCTGACACTGCGCTCAATACTGCCAAGGCTGGATATTTAACCCGAAGATTGGTTGATGTGGCGCAGGATGTGGTTGTTACTGAAGAAGATTGTGGTACTAAAGAAGGGAAGATTGTTTCGAAAGAAAATATTTCTGGAATTGAAATTCCGCTTTCCAAAAATATTCGAGGGCGCATCTTAGCAGGAGACCTGAAAGACAAAAATGGTAAAACTGTTTATAAGAGAGGATTTTTAGTGACCAAAGAAGAAGCATACAACATTGAAGAAGCGGGTTTCACAGAAGTTTTTGTTCGTTCTCCACTGACTTGTCACACTGTTCATGGACTTTGCGTTCAGTGTTACGGATTGGATCTGGGGCGGAATCGCCTAGTGGAGCAGGGCGAAGCTGTGGGGATCATTGCCGCTCAAGCGATAGGCGAGCCGGGAACTCAGCTCACCCTTCGCACCTTTCATGCTGGAGGAGTGGCTGGCACAGACATCACCACTGGGCTACCTCGGGTGGAAGAAATATTTGAAAGAAGAATTCCTAAAAATCCGGCAATTATTTCCGAAACCAACGGAGAGGTTATTTCTATCACAGCCAAAGATTCAGCTTCTGGCGGAGTAGGTGGGAAAGAAAAGGTAATCAAAATATTATCAGATACAAAAGTTGATGGTAAACCAAACGAGATGGAATATACAGTAGCCTTTCGTAGAGTGCCTATTGTTAAGGTAGGGGATCGTGTTGGAGCGGGAGAGCTTCTGACTGATGGTTCTGCTGATATTGCTGAAATTTTTAAATGGGGTGGCAAAGAATTTGTTGAGGAATATATCATTCGTGAAATAAATAAAGTTTATGAATTACAAAGCGCTTCGATTTCTCGAAAGCACACAGAAATAATTATTCGCCAGATGTTTTCTCGTCGAAAAATAAAAGATGCAGGCGATACGAATTTTTCTATCGGTGATATCGTTGAAAATACTTCACTCATAGAAGAGAATGTCAGAATTGAACAGTCAGGTGGAAAAGAAGCAAAAGCCGAAACAGTGGTGCTGGGCATTACGGAAGTATCACTACGCACTAAAAGCTGGCTCTCTGCCGCCTCGTTCCAAAACACTAACCGGGTGCTGATCGAAAATGCCATCAAGGGTGGCGTGGATTCTCTCCGAGGTCTAAAAGAAAATGTGATAATTGGAAGACTAATTCCGGCTGGGACAGGGTTTAAAAGTAAGAATATTGTTTCCTGATAATAAAAATATGGAAAAAGAATATGATGATTGGAATATTAATAAAAAACAATTATCTTTAGCTAAAAGAGCTTATTTCCATAAAGGCGATGTATGGTTTACATCAATAGGTAAAAATATAGGAGACGAAGAAGATGGTAAAAATTCTACTTTTGAAAGACCAATTCTTATTGTAAGAAAGTTTAACAATAATATATTTTTAGGAGTTCCTTTAACTTCAAATGAAAATAAAGATGGAAAATATTATCATAGATTAATTTCTTTTTCTGATTCAACGGTAATACTTTCGCAAGTTAGACTTTTTGACGCAAAAAGATTATTAAGACTTATGGGTAAAATAGAGAACGAAGAGTTAAAAGAGATAAAAGTAAAAATAGGTAAGATTGTATAAAATACGAAACCCCCTTTCGGGGGTTTCTCGGAGCTTTCGACAAGGAAAGCATTTACGAGTAAAGTATAGCAAATGTCGAGTATGTGTCAAGTCTAAAAATAGCATTATTTTATAAGCCCAATAATGACATAACCAAAAACAATATGAAAAATAATCAAAAAGGTTTTACTAGTCTAGTTTTCATTGGGGTGCTGGTTGTACTTTTGGGGATAACAGGTTATTTTGTTTGGTTACAGAAAACAAAGCCAACAACTCAAGCAACAACACAACCAGCTGTTTTTAATAAAAACGGTGATGGATTTATGGTTTCTGTTAGCGGTTCTTTTGAGAAAGCTGATCAAATTCTTTCTACATTTAAGTTTACAAAATAATTAATTATGAATTCACCCGTTTCACAAATTAAGGAGAGACTGACAATCGAAGAAGTAGTCTCTACTTATATAAAATTAGAAAGGGCAGGAGCAAACCTGAAGGCCAAGTGTCCTTTTCACAACGAAAAAACTCCGTCCTTTTTTGTCTCGCCCGATCGAGGAAGTTATTATTGTTTTGGTTGCGGGGCTTCAGGAGATATCTTTACTTTCGTAGAAGAATTTGAGGGATTGGATTTCAGAGGAGCGTTGAAACTTCTGGCAAATAAAGCTGGAATCCCACTTGAAGTTTACAGTAAAGAAATGAAGGAAGCCGAAAGTGAAAAAGAAAAGTTATACAGAGTAACGGAAGAGGCAAGTTTGTTTTTTGAAAATAATTTAGCTGGAAATATTGAAGCGCTAGAATATTTGAAATCTCGCGGGCTAACAGAAAAAAGTATTAAAGATTTCAGAATTGGGTTTGCTTTGCTCGACTGGCGTAAACTCTATGATTATTTAAAATCTAAAAATTTTTCTGATAGTGAAATAGAAAAAGCAGGGTTGGCCAAACATCCTGAAGATAAGAACAAGGCTATGTATGACAGATTTCGCGGACGAGTGATGTTCCCAATCGGAGATTCATCTGGCAGAATTATAGCTTTTTCTGGTAGGATATTTATAGATGATGGGAAATCAGCGAAATATTTAAACAGTCCAGAAACGCCTATTTTTAGTAAAAATGCAGTGCTTTATGGATTAGACAAAGCCAAAGAATCTATTCGCAAGAATAATTTCTCAATTTTAGTTGAAGGTCAGATGGATTTAGTACTATCGCATCAGGCAGGATATAAAAATACTATTGCAACATCTGGTACTGCGCTTGCTGATAGCACTCTTTCTAAAGAAAATACAGTTTCTAATCTTGGACTGATTCGCCGTCTTACTCCAAACGTTGTATTAGCATTCGATGCAGACAAAGCAGGTTTCAATGCTTCATTGCGCGCAGGTCGCATTGCGCTATCCTTGGGGATGGATGTAAAAGTTGCATCAATGCTCGAGGGAGTAGATCCAGCAGATTTGATTTTCAAGGAAGGCGCTGAGGCATGGAAAGAAGCAATAAAAAATTCGAAGCACATAATAGAATTTATACTAGAAAAAGTTTTAAGGGATTCTAAGGATGACATGCGCAAAGCTGGCAGAGAAATAAAAGATAAGGTACTGCCATTTGTCGGAGCCATCGAAAGTTCGATAGAAAAAATGCATTTTATAAAAAAAATCAGCGATTTGTCAGGAATTTCAGAGTCTGCGCTCAAAGATGATTTTCAGAAAGTCGAGCAAGAGTTAAAGAGTGAAAAGAAAGAAATTATTGAGGCAGAAGAATCTCTTGCGAAGATGTATCGAAAAGATTATATTGAGAGAAGACTAGCAGGAATTGCTTTCTGGAAACAGAATAATGAATTGGAGAAGATTCTGGGAGTATCTTTAGAAAAATACCGAAATGAAAAAGATGATTTAATTTTTGAAGCAGAAGTATTTTATCAAAATAGTGAAGATTTGCAGAAGGAAATTGACCATTTACTTACTAATCTAGAAACAGAAAAAATAAACGAAGAGCTGTCGCAGAAAATGAAAGAGCTTCATGCAGTCAAAGACAAATCGGATGAGATCAAGCTATTACAAGAAATACAAGAGTTAAATAAAAAAAAGCATGAAAAAAAAGAAAAATAAAAAATTGAATAAAAAAATCAAAGTTATAAAGAAGAAAAAAAAGATTTTCAAAAAAGCAAAGAAGAAGATTTTTAAAAAAATCGTCTCATCGGCGATCCGCCGAAAAGACGGAAAACTGTCTTCAGCTGAAAGAAAAGCTGAAAATCTGGATCGTTTATCGCAGGAACTCATAGAAAAAGGGCGCAAAAGAGGGTTCGTCACCTACGATGAAATATTGAAAACTTTTCCCGATATTGAAAATAATATTTTATTTTTAGATGAACTTTATGAAAAATTCGGTATTGCTGGAATCGATGTGTTGGAGGGGGGGAATCTGCTCAACCTCGACAACGATCAGTCTGATAAAGATATCAACAAGTCGATCATGTCTGATTCTATTCAAATGTATCTCAAAGAAATAGGCCAGTATCCGCTTATTCATGCAAGCGAAGAAAAGGAACTGGCAAAACGGATTGAACACGGCGACTTAGAAGCAAAAAATTTATTAGCTCGAGCAAATTTGCGTCTGGTGGTTTCTATTGCTAAAAAGTATACCGGCAGGTCTGCCAACCTGACCCTCCTGGACCTTATTCAGGAAGGGAACTTGGGTTTGTTCAAAGCGGTAGAGAAATTTGATTGGACGAAGGGGTATAAATTTTCTACTTATGCGACTTGGTGGATTCGCCAATCGATCACTCGAGCATTGGCTGATCAGTCGAGAACTATTCGTATACCGGTGCATATGGTGGAAACAATTTCTAAATATAAACAAACCCACCGTAGACTCTCTCAAGACTTAGGTCGTGAACCGTTGGCGGAAGAAATTGCGACTGAAATGGGTCTTCCAGTGGAGAAAATTCATGTGATTGAAAATATCTCGCAAGAGACAGTATCGCTTGAACAACCAGTGGGGGATGATGACGACAAATCAACACTGGAGAACTTTATTCCAGATGATAAAATTTTGCGTCCTGATCAAGAATCTTCTCGTCGAATTCTTTCTGATCAAATTAAAGAAGTCTTAGATGAACTAAATGAGAAAGAGCGTAGAATTTTAGAAATGCGCTATGGATTAAAAGATGGCATCCAGCACACCCTAGAGCGAGTAGGCGAAGAATTTCATGTAACCCGTGAACGAATTCGTCAAATCGAAGCGAAGGTCCACGAAAAACTCCGCCAGCATGAAAAAATAGCACGGTTAAAAAATTATTTTGATTAAAGCTTTGAGCAAGGGTAGTCCTTGCTCAAAGCTTCTCGATGGATCTTTTATCAGAAAATATTTGTTCTTGTGTTTTTATATTTAATTTCATATTCTTGATATATTTTGGGATACGAATAAAATCAATAATTGCTGATTCCAATCGATCTTTTTCTAGAAAGTCTTGATAGCTTGAAAATTTATACTCTCTCAAAAATTTTTCTGCTTCTTGGCGATTTTTGATACCATTTTCTTTCCACTCTTTATAAATGATTGAAAGTGGATTAAGGTGTAAATAAGAAAATATATACATATACTGTGGCTCGTCTTTAATGTGTTCTGATCTAAAAGGATGCGTAAATAGGGGACCACTTCGCTCATATTTAGTATTAAAATACATTGAATAAGCGGTTAAAAGTTTTCCCATGAATTTACTAATCCCACCCTCCGTGTGTTCATATAAAATTATATGAAAATGATTTGGCATAAGACAATAACCTAGAATTGACACTAAAGTTTCCCCCCTTTTCTCTTTGAAAATTTCTCCCAGGTCTTTTTCTCCATTACGCAAAAAATTATCCATTCTAAATGATATGTTTTGATTCATAATATATAAAAGAGCCACAAAACGGTTATAGTCTTTTGTATTAAGAAAAATTTTTCGTTTTTCTACTCCTCGAGAATAAATATGATAGTGTTCATTTTCAATAAATGGAGCTTTACGATACATCTATATATTATACACAAACTCAAATAATGAGCAAGGACTACCCTTGCTCATTTATTATAAACTTTCTAGTTCTTGTCGAAGTTGAGCAAGTCTTTCTTTTTCTCTTTCAATTTGGGTTTTATCTATTTCCTCACCTGAATTTCTTTTTTGTTCTTGATCTTTCAGCCATTCTTCAATTTGCAAAATAGTTGCCTCAAGATCTTTCTTCGCTGGTGCTCGATGTTCTTTTTGTTTTTCCCGTGTTCTTTCTGCCCTGCTTCTAAAGTTTTCCAATTCTTCGGGAGTAGCTTTCCATGAATTAGTTTTTTCCCCCATTTTATTTTAAAGATGTTAAATTATTTCTCTAAAGCTCTGACTCCTCGAGGCGATTGTTGGATGGGGTAATCTCAAAAATTTTGTCAGTGTATTTCCAAAAAGTGTCATTCCCTCCTTGTTCCCATGCGCACTCTGTTGCTTCTGCTTCACGAAAAGCTTTTGAATGAAGCTGGGCGATTGGATAGTGTCTGTATACCCAAGCAACCTCTCCATTACTTTTTTCAACCACTTGATGCATAGTGTTGTGGAATACTTTACAGAATGGACATTCAAGGTCTGAATATTCCACGATAATTATTTTAGCATTAATATTTCCTAAGATATGCTCATCTGGCGATACTGGCCTGACTTGCGTTGGTGTTGGGTTTTTCTTGTTTGCTAATGCATCTGCAACTTTTTGCATTACTTGTTCAAGCGGTTGAGCGCCTCCGATATTGTCAACAACGACACCATCTCTGAGTATAAAGGAAGAGGGTGTTCCATTTACGCCGGCCCTCGATCCATCGTCAATGTCGGCCTGGATTTTATCTTTGAATTTTCCACTAGCCAAACAAGCTTGAAAGGATTTCACATTCAGGCCTATTTTTTTAGCCGTGGATACTTTTGTCACGGTGCCTCCAGTTCCTGCCGTGGTTCCTGTATTGGTTCCTTTTAATAAAATTGCTCCAGCGATAATGATTCCAGCTATTATAATCGCTCCGACAATCTGCTTCTGGCCATTGCCTTGATTTGTATTCTGCACACTTGCCATTTTGTTTTCTAAATTATTTTCCTCCATTAGTTTATTTGTTATTAATTATTAATAACCCCATTGTAACATATTTTTAGCAATATGCTATAATAATAGTATTATAAATTAACAATTAATAAATATATGTGTAATTGCAAATGGGGTGGATGTGCTGTGTCGATGACGATAAAAGTTTTAGTCGTGATCGGAGGGTTGAATTGGGGTTTGGTCGGACTGGGGATGCTTTTGGGAAAGATGGATTCTTGGAATGTTGTGCACATGATTCTAGGTTCCATGGCTACCCTGGAGGCGGTTGTTTATCTTTTGGTGGGAGTGGCGGCGGTGATGAAGCTTATCGGTTGCAAGTGCAAGAAATGCATGACAGCCTGCGCTTCTTGTTCTTCTTGCCAGGTTCCGGCTGGAGAGCAAAATATGTAAAAATAGTTTCGATTTACATTTAACTCTATAAATGCTATATTAATCTTGAGTTAATATTGAGCGATATGGCATCAGCTGGAGATATAGTACTTTATATTTTGATTTTTTTCTCTGTCTTTGTACAGGTCTTTTTCTTGGTTACTTTTTTAGAAAATAGAAAAAAAATAATTACCCGAAATGGCGTCGTGAAATTATCTAAATATCCTGCGGTGACTATCGTGGTGCCGTGTTGGAATGAAGAAAAAACTGTTTATAAAACAATTCGCTCCCTTTTAAATTTAAATTATCCGAAAGATAAAATCCAACTTTTTCTGGTGGATGATGGATCCACTGACGGTACTTGGAGTATTATTCGCAAGTTTGAAAAGTATCCTAATATAAAAGTTTTTCGCAAAGAAAATGGTGGTAAATTTACTGCGCTCAACCTAGGGCTTAAGCATCTGGAGACAGATTTTTTTGGTGGTCTGGATGCTGATTCTTTCGCCGATCCCGAAGCCCTTGTTCGCATTATGAGTTATTTTGAAAAAGATGCGAGTGTGATGGCGGTTGCTCCTTCGGTGACCGTGTATAATCCGAAAAACTTTGTACAAAAGGCGCAAAAGGCTGAATACCACATGGGTGTTTATACGAAAAAAATGCTTGGGTTTTTGGGAGCAATCAATGTGACTCCGGGCCCCTTGACGATTTTTAGGAAAAAAGTATTCGACGACTTAGGGCCATATGCGCATGGTCACAATACAGAAGATATGGAAATTGCCTATCGCATGCAAAAAAATGAATATAAAATCGAACACTGTAATGATGCATTCGTGTATACCAATACACCCACCACCATCAAGAAACTCTATAAACAAAGGCTTCGTTGGATTTACGGATTTATTAATAATACAATTGATTATCGCAGTGTGTTGTTTAAGAAAAGGTATGGGAATTTTGCTCTCTTTACTTTACCAACCGGCGTTGTTTCTATTCTGGCGGTGAGTTATCTTTTTGGCAGGATAGTTTACAATCTGGGCAACTTTTTGTATTCAAAAATTATAATTCTGAGCACTACGGGGTGGAATTTAAGCCTAGCGACTTTTAATTTCGATTTATTTTTTATAGATACTCGATCTTCTGTTTTCTTAGTATTATTTATTTATTCTTTTGTTATTTTTGCAATAATTTTTGGGCGAAAAATGGCAGAAGGTAAATGGGTATTTTCTTTTAACATGTTTTACTTCCTGATTCTTTTCCGTCTCCTTGCTCCTTTCTGGTTTTTAAAAGCGCTTTATAATACTGTTTTAAACAGGAAACCAGCCTGGAGATAAATTAACCCATAATGCATAACAACAATATTGATTGGAAAAAATATCTAATTGTGTTTCTTCTGACCATCAGTCTTTTTCTAACTGCGAGCTATTTGAGTAATTATTTTGGTGATAAAAGAATTGATCAAATAAAATCAATTCAAGACAAAATCGCTATCAACATTCTCTCTTCGGAAACACAATTTTCACTTCTCTCCGAGCTTTCTTGTAAGAATGTTTCTGGATCACTCCTTTCCGGTGAACTCGACGAAATCGGACGCAAGCTCGAATGGGGGCAAGAGAATTTGGGCGCAACGGAAGAAGTAAATTACCTCAAGCAATATTATTCCCTACTCCAGATTAAAGACTACCTCTTAATGAAGAAAATTTCGGCTGGGTGCAAGGTGAAGTCCGCTTTTATTCTGTATTTTTATACTACCGCAGAAAATTGTACTGAATGCGAAAAAGAGAGTTTTGTGCTCTCTAGTCTGCGCGAAAAGTATCCAGAATTGCGGGTTTATTCCTTCGACTATAGTACGGACCTCTCGGCTGTTAAAGCCATGCTTCAAATATATAAAATAAAAGACACGGAACTTCCTGCGCTTGTCTTGGATGATAAACTCTTGACCGGTTTCCACGGTATCGAAGAACTGGAGACGGTGATTCAGAAATCTTTTAAGTTACAGGAAACAACGGTGGAAGAGGACTTAGAGGAAAAGAATTAGAAAAATTTTTTAATATTTTAATTGCGGAGCCGCCTCTCGGGCTTGAACCGAGGACCTTCACTTTACAAAAGTGTTGCTCTACCAACTGAGCTAAGGCGGCAATTATTTAATTAACTTCTAAAAAGAACAAATAGTTAGCGTTGCTCGGACTTTATCCGCCTCTGGCGGGAACTCAGCTATGCCGACGATTGAAACATCTTAACACACTTACGAATTATTTTCCTCTTCGTGAATTCTTTGTTTGATTTCTCGTATCTTGTGTTTATAATCAGAAATCATCTTTAAGAATTTTGAACCTTCGGTATTTGGAAGCCTGTTACCATTTAGATCCTTTGGCATATTGATATTTTTTATTTTAATCTTCACTTCCTCGTACTTTTCTTTGAGAAAATTTATTGCTCGTATATAGAAACGAATACTGAAGACCAAGCCCAAGTGCCCATACTTCTTTAGATGGACAAGGGTGAGGTCTTTGATTTTCTCTATGGATGGAATTCTTAACAAGATTTCTCCACTTTGGACAATTTGCCCATTTCTTAGTAGAGCCAGTTTTCTTCCAATCATCAGAATGATGCCAAAGAAGGATAGAAAAAATAGAATTAAAAGAATATACATATATAGTATTTATTATTTTTGTGGAAGTTCAAAGCGGGCGAAATTTCCGATTTTTATTCTCTCACCGGTTTTTTGGATAGCTTCTTCAATTAATTTAGTGATGGTCATATCCGGATTTTTGATAAATGGCTCTTCTAAAAGCATTGAAAGATCGGCCGGATTAGTGGCGGCTATTTGCATGGCAATTTCTTTTGCCAGAGTTCTAAAAACTTCATTTTTAGCTACGAAATCTGTCTCACAGTCTAGTTCAATCATTGCGCCTATTCGTCCTCCGCCGTGAAGATATGCTTCAATATAACCAGCTCCAAGTTCACGATCTACTTTTTTTAAGGCAATATCCGAACTTGTTTTTTTAAGAATGGCGAGAGCTTTTTTCATATCGCCTTCGGCTTCAATAAGGGCGTTTTTGCACTGCATGACAGAAATGCCGGTAGCATCTCTCAGTTCTTGGACAAGCTTTATCGTAATTTCTATAGACATAATTTTACATTCACTCTTTTTTATACTTTCACTGGCACAGACAATCTGCCTTCTTTGTAGGCGTTCGCTATCGAGGTGGTGAAGAATTGGATAGAAGGGATGCTCGAGTCATTGCCCACTATGGGGTAGGTGATGCCTTGAATGTTTGAATCAGAATTTACCAGAGAAACTACCGGGATGCCAGATTTTTTTGCTTCCGTGGCCGCTATATGTTCACTTTTCGCATCTATAATAAATAATGCATCGGGGATCTTTTTCAGATCAATCAATCCAGAATAATATCTCGAAAGCTTTTCCATTTTCTTCGCCATCACCACCCGCTCTTTTTTTGTATATTTATCTAATCCGCCTCCTACGCTATCTTTACGATAATTCTCCAGTTCAGTAATTCTTTTTTTAATTTCTATAAAATTACTCAACGAGCCTCCAATCCAGCGTTCGGTCACGAAAGGCATACTCAAAGACTCTGCCGTATTTTTCACTGTTTCTTTAGCTTCAGGTTTCGTGCCAACAAAAAGAATCACTTTGCCAGTGGCGCCTAAATTTTTTACAAACTCGCAAGCCTTTTCCAGTAAAGTGTTTGTTTTTTCTAGATCTATAATATCTGTCTTGTTCTTGGTGGCGTAGATATATGAAGAAACGGAAGGGTGCCTTCGAGTTTTGCCATAGCCGTAATGCGCTCCAACCCTGAACATCTTTTCGATAATATTATCAGTATCTATTTTTTTTATGTCTATCTTTTGCATTTATTTAATATAACAGAAAAGGTGAATTTTTGCAAATTAAATTCTCCTCTTGAGGAGTACCCTTAGGGGGGAGGTAGATAAAATTCTTCCACTCCGGCTTTCAGCTATCCCTCAAGAGGGGAATTTTTGCTTTGACCAAAAGACTTTTTTCGGGTAAGATGCTGATATGACCAACAGCATGAGACAATCTAAACTTTTTACTAAAACGAGGAAAGAAGCGCCAGCGGACGAGGTGGCCAAGAATGCGGAGCTTCTAATTCGAGCAGGCTTTATTCATAAAGAAATGGCGGGCGTGTATACGATGCTTCCTTTGGGGCTCCGGGTTTTGAAAAAGATTGAAAATATAATTCGTGAAGAAATGAATGCGGTGGGTGGGCAAGAAGTTTCCATGACTGCGCTCCAGAATTCGGAACTCTGGAAGAAGACAAATCGATGGGATGATAAAGTGGTGGACAATTGGTTCAAAACAAAATTAAAAAATGATGCAGAGCTCGGACTCGGATTCTCTCACGAAGAGCCGTTGGTCAATATTTTGACTAACTACATTTCTTCTTATAAAGATCTACCGTTGGCTATTTATCAATTCCAAACAAAATTTCGCAATGAACTTCGGGCCAAGAGTGGAATTCTGCGGGGGCGAGAATTCTTGATGAAAGACATGTATTCATTTCATACTTCAGAGGAAGATTTTGATTCTTTTTATGAAAACATGAAGGGGGCTTATAAAAAGATTTACGATAGAATTGGTATCGGACATTTAACTTATCTGACATTTGCTTCGGGTGGAGTTTTCTCGAAATATTCGCACGAATTTCAGACCTTGACTCCGGCTGGCGAGGATACTATTTATTTGGATGAAAGCAGTAGCGTGGCGGTGAATCAGGAAGTTTTTACGGACGAAATATTAGCAAGTCTCAATTTGGAAAAGAGTAAATTAGTCGAACACAAAGCCATCGAAGTTGGCAATATTTTTGAATTAAAAACAAGATTTTCAGAGCCCTTAGGATTAATCTTTACCGACGAAAAAGGTGAAAAACACAATGTTTTGATGGGTTGCTTTGGCATAGGGCTGGGACGACTTTTGGGTACCGTCGCAGAAGTTCTGTCAGATGACAAGGGTATAATCTGGCCGGAATCCATTGCGCCCTTTGCTGTGCATTTACTTCTGTTGGGAGAAGACGAGGATGTTCGGAGGGAGGCTGAAAAAGTTTATGAAAATTTATTAAAAAATAATATTGAGGTTTTGTTTGACGACAGGCGAGAAATATCAGCTGGGGAAAAATTTGCCGATGCGGATTTGCTGGGTATTCCATATCGGGCAGTGGTATCTCTCCGAAGTATTAAAGAAGGCGGAATAGAATTAAAAAAACGCATCGAAGAAAAAGGGAAAATTGTTTCTTTAAAAGAATTAAACTTGGAGGTCTTGCCTCCAAGTGGAGGCAAGACCTCCAAGTAAAATGTTCGACAAAATTTACAAATTAATTTCAAACGACATCGGGATAGACTTAGGTACTTCCAACACCTTGGTGTATTTGAAAGGTCACGGCATTGTCATCAATGAACCCTCAGTGGTGGCGATGAATATGAAAACCAATCAAATTCTAGCCGTTGGCGCTAAGGCTAAAGAAATGCTTGGCCGCACTCCGGGGCACATTAAAGCTATTCGTCCGTTAGTGGAGGGTGTTATTTCTGATTTTGAAGTGACTGAAGAAATGCTTTCATATTTAATAAATAAAGCGGATAAAATATCTAAAAAATTAGCTCGACCGAGAGTGCTCATCGGTGTGCCCACTGGCACCACTAATGTTGAAACACGCGCTGTTTATGATGCGGCTCGTTCGGCTGGCGCTCGAGAAATTTTCTTAGTGGAAGAACCTATGGCAGCGGCTATTGGCAGCAGACTTCCCATTAAGGATCCTGTTGGTTCGATGATTATTGATATCGGAGTGGGAACGACGGACATTGCCGTGATTTCTTTGGGGGGAGTAGTGAGATCCAAAAATTTAAAAATAGCGGGGGACAGATTGAACAATGACATTATCAGCTATCTTCGGGATGAATTTAAAATTCTTATTGGCGAGCGAACAGCCGAAATGATAAAAATTGAAATTGGTTCTGTGGTTCCCGGTGTTTATATGGAAATAGAAATTCACGGGCGAGATCTTCTAACCGGACTACCCCGGGCCGTAACGGTGACTGACGCCGATATTCGGGAAGCTTTAATGCCCTCTATAAAAGGATTAATAGAGGGTGTGAAGGATATGCTCGAGACGATACCGCCTGAAATTTTATCTGACATTATGCATAGAGGCATAACGCTTTCTGGTGGTGGCGCACTTATCCCCGGACTCCAAGAACTTTTGCAACGAGTTCTCCGGATTCCAGTTTTTGTAGTTGAAGATCCACTTTCAGCGGTAGCGAGAGGGACAGGTGTAATCTTGGACGACCTTTCGTCTTATAAAGAAGTATTGATTGGAAATCAAGATGAGCTACCTCCTAGATAAAAAAGTAAAGAGAAAAAAGTTTTACCAGATTGTGTTTTTTGTTTTTGTTTTTTTAATTTTGTTTTATTTTAAATCCGGACTTTTCAACAGTTTGTCTTTCGTCAGTCATAAAATTTTTACCCCTGTTTTAACTCTTGGAAATAATATGGGTGGAGGTTTGGGAAATATCGGCGCCTATTTTGTTTCTAAGCGGTCTCTTTATTTAGAAAACGAGAAACTAAGATTTGAATTAACCGAAGATAGAGCCCAGATGTCGAATTATAATTCACTTTTAGCTGAAAGTATTAATCTGAAAGAAATTCTAGGAAGAAAAATTCCAAACTCGTCTATGATTTTGGCCGCTATTTTAACCAAGCCAAACCAAAGCCCCTACGACACGCTTATCATTGATGTGGGCGCAAAAGAAGGATTGCAAATGGGGAATATGGTTTTTGCCCTGGGGGATGTGCCGGTCGGGCGAGTGAAGGTTGTCTACGATGATTCCTCAAAAATTGTTTTATTTTCAAACAGCGGAGAGAAAACAGGAGTAGTCGTCGGAAGTGGACAGGTTTTTATGGAAGTAGTGGGGCGAGGTGGAGGAAATTTCGAAATGATCATACCTCGAGATTTCATTTTAACCAAAGGAGACACAGTCGTCTTGCCGGGCATTATTCCTCGGGTGCTAGGTATTGTGCAAAAAATAATTTCTGACCCCCGAGATTCTTTCCAAAAGGCGCTCCTTGTTAGCCCGGTAAATATTCAAGAAATTAAATTTGTTGAAGTAGTTAAATAAATTTGTATATTAGAATTAATGTTATGATCCTTCTGACATGAAAGACTTTTGTTACCCCTGCTTGCGCAAGGGAGGGCCGAAGCCATTTGTGTAAATAAGTATATACTCATAAAAAATATTTGTCAATCAAATGTATTAGTCCGCCTATTGCGAGAAATGTTATCAGCAGGAAGTGTATTGATTATACAACAAAATTAATCTTCAACTTATCCCCACTTTTATTCCTAAAACAAGGGTTTTTATTGCTATAATATCCTTGTGTGTTTTATTTGAATAGATGCAAAAAGTGCTAAATAACTTCCAAAACAAGCGCGCCTCGCCAAAGGCGAGGCTCTGCGAAGCGGGCCGAGGGAGATTTTATTCCTCAACGCTTTTTGTGGTTGCGCTCTTTCTGGTTTTTCCAAACACATCTTTCGCTGTATTTAACGCAGTTCCATATGTTGAAAATTTTGTTTCATCTTTCACGGAGGCCTATGACAATTATATTCTAAAATCAGAAGTAAAAGTTGTCGAAAAAACAAACGAAATTTTTGAAACCGCTATTAAAAAAGTTCCAGAGGCTTCAACTGATATTTTGGCGAATATTTTTTCTTTGTTCGAAGATTACTACGACAGCTATACTAGTGAGTTGGCAGAGATTTTGTATAAACCAGAAATTATCACGCCAATTACTTTCAAAACCACTTCATTCGAGCCTGAAGGCTCTCAGAACCTGAACGGCCCGTCTTCTTCTGAAGCACCCCCTTCCTCCTTCACCAAAGCTTCGACGGACAAGCAAGTGGGGAATAAAATCATCTACCTCCCTGGCGCTCAAGGTCCCACGGGTCCACAGGGTCCAATAGGTCCGAGAGGTCCATCTGGTGATAGCAACAATATCGACATTTCAAATTCTGTCAGTCAAACTCAATTCGAAAAACAAGTGGATGGGATATTATATTCCATTGAGAACGGAGTCGAAGGATTGGGTGAAAATTTGGCGAAAGCGATAAGTACCGGAACTCTCACCACTTCTGGCAATGCGACGATCGGCGGCGACCTCGGCATCACTGGTGATATTACCAAGATTAAAAATCTTACTTACTCCTGGCCATCATCTCATACTGCAAGTGGCGTATTGCAAAACGATGGGGCAGGAACTTTAGTCTGGACTACTCTCGGAGCCGCTGCGGTGACTGCGGACTCTCTCGATTTCTCTGAATTCCAAGATGCTCTTGATCTGGACGCTTCCACAGATATTGCTGTCGACAATGCTGAAGTTTTTTCTATTACCAATACCGGTTCTGCGAATTCTTTTTTAGTGAATGACTCTTCTTCTGATTCTACCCCGTTTGTGATTGACACAGCGGGCAACGTCGGGATAGGGACGACGGGGCCGACCGCCGTCCTCCACTTGAAAGCTGGAACAGCTACCGCCTCGACCGCTCCTCTCAAGTTCACTTCCGGCTCGCTTCTCACCACGGCCGAAGCTGGAGCGATAGAGTTTCTGACTGACACATATTATGGAACGATTACCACCGGAGCGGCTCGCAAGACCTTCGCCTTTCTGGAGAGTCCGGTGTTTACCGGAACGGTAACCATACCCACTCCCTTTACCTTGGGAGCGGTATCGGTTACCACTACCGGCACCCAGCTTAACTATCTTAACGCCGCCACGGGCACGACCGGAACGGCTTCCACCAATCTGGTGTTTTCCACTTCACCGACATTGATAACTCCAGCCTTGGGCACTCCGACCGCTTTGGTCTTGACTAACGCCACCGGACTTCCCGCTGCAAGTGTACTCGCTGGCACTTTTGGCACTGGAGCGTACACGATGGATACTTCTCTGACTGTGCCCACGATCATTGGCGGAACAGGCACAACATCTGACCTCAATTTGAAAACCACTTCAGGCATTGGAGCAACAGGAGCCGACATGCACTTCTTGGTGGGCAACAACGGCGCCACGGAAGCGATGACGATTTTGAATAGCGGCAACGTCGGCATCGGGACGACGGGGCCGAGTTACAAACTACATGTGGCGAGCAATGGTGGCTATCTCGCTTATTTTCAAAATACCAGTGCCACGGATTATCGTCCCGTAGGGTTCACGGATGAAA
>JBBUEH010000001.1:33891-70089 GCA_038078255.1 Patescibacteria group bacterium | reverse complement strand
TGTTCAACGATCAAGAATTCGAAGGACGCAAACTTACTGTCAACGAAGCTCGCCCCATGGAAGCTCGCTCACCACGCACAGGTGGCAATGACCGAGGCGGTTACGGTGGTGGTGGAGGTGGTCGTCGAGAATACTAATCATAAAATAATGAACAAAAAATCACCCATTGGGTGATTTTTTGTTCTGGATGTGTTATATTTGGCAACGAGGGAGAAATAAAAATTTATTTATATTTCGTTTGAGCGTGTAGTTCAGTGGTAGAACGCTGTCCTGATAAGACAGAGGCCGATGGTTCGATCCCATCCACGCTCACAAAACATGGGATGTTTTGTGAGAGACGGAGTGCGACGGCGCAAGTCCGGGTCAGGGAAGTTTTTAGTAAAAAACTATTCCTGACCACAAGAGTTATGTGAAGACCCGAGCGACGGCGAGGAATTATTTGTAGCCACAAGGCATAATTGTGATAAACTATAACAAGCGATATACTGTGGATAATGCAAAACGAATCCACAAAATTGGGTCTGAATCTAAAAAGAATTAGAACTAAAAAAGCAATATCGCAAGGCGATATTGCGCGCGAGTTAGGAGTTAGTCGTGGTTTTGTTAGTACCATAGAAAATGGAAAGACGAATCCAACACTTTCAACTATTGCAAAATTAGCAAAAGCATTAAATGTTTCAACTAATGCGCTTTTGAAATAAATTTATGACTCAAGACGAAATACTAAAAAAGATTAAATATGGTTTAGAAATATCAAGCGAATTACCCGATCTTGAATTTAAAACATCAGCAAGTAATGTTCCAAATGATATCTGGAGAACTATTTCTGCTTTTGCAAACCGTCGAGGTGGCGGTCTAATTGTTTTTGGTGTTAGCCAAGAAAAAAACAAAATAACTGGTTGTGAAAATTTAGACCGTATGCAAACAAAACTTACTGAATATTTTAATGACAAAATGAGTTTTGTTTTAAGACCAGAATATTATGTTATTAAAGACGAAGGGAAAACTATATTAGCTGTACAAATTCCAGAATGTCCAAAGGATTATATGCCTTGCTATTATAAACTTGTTGGACTTCCAAATGGTGCATATATCCGAGAGGGAAATACTAGTAGAAGAATTACTGACAATGAATTTAGAACTTACATTGCAACTTCAAAAGAATTTCAATTTGATTTATCTGAGGCAAGGAATACCAATAAGGAAGAAGTTGAAGAGGCAAAAGTTTTTAAACTTCTCGAACAAAGTGAATCTCAGGTGCAAAGGGGTGCAACACATGTTGTGAACGATACAACCCTAGAAAACTTAGGAATTATTTCTTTATTTGATGGTGAATACAAACCGACTGTCGGTGGTTATTTAATATTTGCAAAAACAATACCCAAAAATAAAAGTCCATACAACCGCTACGCAGTTCGGTGTATTCGTTATGCTGGTAGCGATCCATCATCTAAAATAATTGATGCGATTGATATCTCAGGAACACTTGATTCTCAAATAGACGATGCGTATAAGTTTGTTTTAAAAAATATTGCAAAAAATGCATTAATTGTTGGCACTAAACGTGTAGAACGTTATGAATACCCAGAAGAAGGTATACGAGAATTAATAGCGAATGCCATTATTCACCGTGATTATAAAATCATTGAGACCTATACACAAATACGAGTATTTCAGGACAGAATTGAAATAGCGAATCCTGGGTCGCTTCCTCCTGGCGTTACTGTAGATAACATCAAAGAAGCTCAGTTTAGTCGTAATTCTATGATTGCAGCCAGACTTAAAGATATGCGTTATTTAGAAGAGTATGGTCGTGGCATTGATATAGTTATAAAAAAAATGTTCGAATGGGGTTTACCTGAACCATTTTTCAGAAATTCTGTTAATAGTTTTGAAGCAATTCTTTTGGGTAATGTTTATCGCGACCTTAATGATCGTCAAGTAAAAATTATTGATGTGTTGCTTATAAAAGGAAAGCTTACTGCTCACGATTGTCAAAAAATATTAAAAGGAACCCCTAGGGCAACCATTAACAGTGATTTAAAAAAATTAAGAGATTTTGGAGTTTTGGTGCCTAACGGGGCATCGGTTAATACTTACTACACGCTTGCTTTCTAGAAGCTTTTAGAAGCAATTTAAAAAAGACAATAAATAAGGTGTTAAATAGATATTAAGTATAATTAAACCTAAAATAAGATAAAAGCAAATTTTTTATGAATCTAATAGAAACATTACAAAATCTTGAGCCGATATTTATTGAAGCTGGACAGCTTGCGTATAAAATGCAAAAGGGTGTAAGTAATCACAGTAAGCACAACACGGGCAATAATGTTATAGATATTGTTACCGAAGCGGATTTGGCGGTCCAAGAATTTTTACTGGAAGCAATAAGTAAAACCGATTTGGTTAATTGTTGTTTAATGGCGGAAGAAAATACACCATCCGTAAAGAAATTTAACGAGCAAGGAAAATATTATTTGGCAGTCGATCCCATAGATGGCACTGCCGTTTACGCCAAAGGTGGTCCATATTTCAGCGTTATTATTTCACTTCACGATGGGAAAAAAAATCTTTACACTTTTATTTATTTTCCTGTTTTTAATTGGACTCATAGAATAATTAATGAAAAACATTCAGTTGAAGGTAAAACACCAGAATTTACTTTACCTACTGAATATAAAAATTCCATAATTTATTGGACAGGAGATCCCGAAAAAACTATTCCCGAACTTTACAATGAATTAAAAAATAAAGGCATTATTTTTACCAAAATCGGACAAGATGTCGGTAGTATTGCCCCGTTCGTCCTAAATAGAGTGGTTGGAATATATAAAGAGAACATAAATGTATATGATGGTATGGTGGAGTTTGATATCGCCACAGCTAGGGGATTAAAAATTTATTCCGCGGGAGCAGATGGCAAATTAGATTTATCTAACATCAAAAAAAGAGAGTGGGGACTATACTATCCTGGATATTATCTGGCGTTAAATAATAATGGAAAATAAAATCTCGAGAATAAAAGAAGTGTCGGACTATGTAAGTCAATATTTTATAAGTTGGGCTAAAAATTTAGTTGGTGGCGATGCTATTGTAAACAAGGAACATCATGGCGACGAAGGCGTGGTTTATAAAATTGACAGCAAAAAGGGAAATTATTTTCTAAAAATTAAAACGGGTTCTATTTTTTCAAAAGAACGCGAACGACTTGAGTGGTTTAAAAATAAACTTCAAGTTCCTGAAGTAGTTGGCTTTACAGAAAAAGATGACACGGGTGCTGTTCTTCTAACCGCCCTTGAGGGGAAAAATCTCGCAGTTCTTTGCAAAGAATGGCCAGCAGAAAAAGTTTTAACTAAACTAGCTGATACCTTACATAAATTTCACCAAACAAACACACAAGGATGGCTATTTGATAAACCTGATTCTAAGAAAATACTCGTGCACGGAGATGCTTGTCTCCCAAATTTTATTTTTGATGGCGATTTGTTTTCAGGCTATATAGATCTAGCAGATGCTAAACTTGCAAACCCAGAAGTTGATTTAGCAGCAACGATTTGGAGTCTTCAATACAATATGGGACCTGGGCACGGAGCTAGATTTCTAGAGAAATATGGGTATCAAGATGCTACTGAGAATATGGCAGAGAAACTGCGTCTTCAGTATGAAAATTATCAGCAAGAACATGGATTTCTATAATAATTTTGATATTATAAAAATATGAATTACAAAGGTGTAATAATTGAAGAAAGTTTAGACAATAGGGCAGTTTTAAGTAGTGTAAAAATTATCAAAACTAAAATTAGCTCTGTTGTGGAGAAACACAAAACTCCGTGGGTTAAGCAATGGACTATGCGTACTGTGGAAATTTCAGAAGAAGATGCGGATAAAATCTCCGAGCAGTTGAGTCAAGATTTAGACAAAGAGCATGCTTGGTACGCTGATTTTAAAAATGAAAATTACCATTTTATAATTTATCGAGGTAAAATATTTAAAGTTGAGCTAAAGAATCCGATAGCTTATCAAGATGCAAAAAAATTTGGTATTGCTTTGGGTATTCCAGAATATCAAGTTGATTTTGCCCCGAATGATGAAATTTTTGAAACATCATAATTTATGACCAAAAGAGATTTGCTAAAAAAAATAAAAAAGGAATTTCCTAAATTAAAATGGAAACATGCTTTACATAATGTACAAGGTTGGGATCATTATGTAATTATTTTAGATAATAAATATGTCTTTCGTTTTCCTAGGACTAAACACTACTTAGAAAGATTAGAAAATGAAATATCATTGCTTGAATATTTAAGAAGTAGAGTCAAAATCTCTATCCCTCGATATACCCATATTGCAAAAGACAAAAGTTTTGCCGGTTATTTACTAATTCAAGGTGAGCAATTAAAGAAAAAAGTATTTAAACTAGTTTCTAATAATACGAGGCATATTCTTGCCAAGCAAGTCGCAGATTTTCTCTCTGCTTTACATAAAACACCAATTAAAATTGTTAACCAATACTCTACTAAAAAAATAGACACCCAAAAACTATACAAAGAATTAGCATTGAATATAAAAAAATATATTACACCAAGATTTTCCAAAAGAGATCAACTTTTGACGGAAGAATTCTTGAAAAAATTTAAAAATTACTTAAAATTCCCCAACAAAGTTTTTACTCATAATGACCTTTATTCTAGCCATATACTTTTCAATAAAAATAAAAAATCAATTTCTGGCATTATAGATTTTGCTGACAGAAGAATAGACGACCCTGCTCGAGATTTTGCAGAATTATGGGATTATGGAAATAATTTTGTTCAAGAAGTTTATAAACACTACAAAGGTCCAAAAGATAAAGATTTCTTGAAGCGTTCAATAATGTATTATAAAAGAATTCCTTTTTGGGAAATGGTTTCCCGATTCCAAGGTGGAAGAGGTAGTTTTAGAATGGGATACAAAATGTTTAAATATAGATTTTTACACAAAGGGATTTTTAATTAAATAATTTATGCCCGACGACCAAAATACAACTCAAAACTCAATTTCTGAAGAAAACTCTATATTAAAATCCACCTTCGCTGGGAAAATGTAAAGCTTCGGAGAGACGAAGAAAGGCTTTTAGTGGGGGATTGTAGGCTTGTTGACAATCTACTTGACAATTGAATATAGATGGGGCGGAGGCAACGCCTCCGCCGGCATAAACCTCCCATCAAAAAAATCAAAAAGGAAAAAGACATGATTCGGGTGTTGTATGGGGTGGACTTATACATAAATTTGCATCTCTCTTCTCTTTGTATTATTATGGGATAAAGGCCCAACGCCTTTGTTTTTATGGTTGATGTACCACAGAGTTCAAATACAGGAGGTCCTTGGTGGAAGCCGGCGATGCAGATATTCAGCGAGGTTTCGACTTGGATTGCGGTGCCAATAATATTAGCCTTGATTGCAGGTAAGGCGCTCGACCAGCGTTACGATACGAAGCCCTTGATGCTTTTAGTTTTAGCTGGAATAGCGTTTTTAATTTCGGCTTACGGCATTGTGCAGAGTGTTAGAAATTATGTAAAAAAAATTAAAGAGAAAGATTTATGACAGAAGTAAAAGAAACAACAACAGAAAAGGAAAGTCCCACTCAACACATTACGCTTTTTGCTGAGCCGATTTATCATCATTCAAGTTTTACTATTACGAACGCTCTTATTACCAGCTGGTTTGCTGTTTTTTTAATTATTATTTTAGCATTTTTCCTTCGATCAAAATTACGGGCGATTCCCGGCAAGTTACAAAACTTTTTTGAAATCATTGTCGATGGCGCATTGGGTTTGTGTGATCAAGTGACGAACGACAGGGCTCTTTCGTTGCGAATTTTTCCATTTGCTATTTCGGTTTTCTTTTTTATTCTGATTAATAATTGGCTGGGGATTATTCCGCTTGGCGGATTTGGAATTATTGAGAAAGGGGAACATGGACTCTCATTTATTCCATTTCTGCGTAGTGGAACGGCTGACATTAATACAACGATAGCTCTTGCCGTGATGGCAGTTTTAGGGGCGAATGTCTTTGGAATCTTTTCTATTGGCCTCTGGAAAACTTTTAATAAATATGTTAATCTAAAAGTGCTCGGGGGTATTTTCACGAAAATTCGCCACGAGCCAACAATCATAATCGTCGCCCCGATTACATTTTTTGTTGGTTTAATTGAAATTATTGGGGAATTCGCCAAAATTGCCTCGCTTTCTTTTCGTCTTTTTGGCAATGTATTTGCTGGAGAAGTATTATTGGTTTCGATGGCGGCGCTTGTGGCTTATGCTGTCCCGATACCTTTCCTTTTTCTAGAGATACTAGTGGGACTCATTCAAGCGTTGATATTTTCGATTTTATTAGTGGTTTATTTTACCATCGGAGCATCAGACCATGAGGAGCATGAAAGTCACGAGGAACATACATTAGTATCGGTTTAAAATTATTATTAATGGTCGTTTATTATTAGCCCCGACATAAAGTCGGGATCCCGACCCTAGAAGGCGTCGGGATTAACAGATAAAATTATATGGAATTAACACCATTTGCAAAAGCAGTCGTTATGGCAGTTGGAGCCGTGGGTCCAGCCTTCGCTATTGGCATGATTGGCTCAAAAGCTATGGAATCAATCGGAAGGAATCCCGAGTCCGCTGGCAAAATCCTTGTGCCCATGCTTCTTTCTTGCGCCTTCGCTGAAGCGATCGCTATTTATGCGCTTGTTATTGCGTTTTCAATATAAAACTTTCAGATAGCTTCTTTCGAAAAGCAATCTATCTCCGCAAGCTTGCGGAGCGAACTGCTCGTCGATCAAGAAAATAATATTCGGATTACCTCATTTATTTTCTAATCTCCTGTGCAAGGCTTTTCTAAAGAACTATCAGAAAGTTTATTACCATGGAATCTATTATTTCAACATTTCACATAGATTGGAAAATAATTATCGCTCAGGCATTTAATTTTGGAGTGGTTTTTGCTGTTTTGTATATTTATGCCCTCAAACCCCTTGCTAAATTAATGTCTGAACGAAGTGGTAAAATAGAAGCGGGTATTAATGATGCTAAGAAATCAAGCGAATTATTGCAAAAGGCGACCGAAGAATATAATAACAGTACAATCAAGCTTCGGCAGATGGCGATAGATGCTCAAAAAGAATTAGGAAAAGATTTAGAAAAATCAAGGAGGGATAATCTTGAAAAAATAAAAGCAGATAATGATGAATGGACCAAAAAGAGAATGGAACAAATGGAAATCGACAAAAAAGCTTTAATTGATGGAGCCAGAAGTGAAATTGTCACGCTCGCTATGTTGGCTGTCGAAAAAGTGATTAATAGTAAGCAAGATTTAAATAATTTGTAATTCAACATTTATGGCAACACTTTCAAGTAACATCATAGCCCAAGCGATATATCTGGCTTCAAAGGATAAAAATGAATCTGAGCAATCTGATATATTTAAAAATTTTATTAAGTTTTTATTTAGAAAACGACTTTTTACAAAAGCATCAGATATAATTTCCAAATTAGAACAAATTGTAAACAAAGAAGGAGGCAGGTTGGTGGTGAAGGTGGCGAGCGCATCGAAACTTGAAGAAAAAACAAAAATCATACTCATCCACGACTTGAAGCATCGCTATTCTTCGAAAGAAATTGTGCTTGAAGAAATTTTAAACACAAAGTTATTAGGTGGAGTAAGATTAGAAATAAATGATGAGGTCATCGATTTGACACTTCGAAACAGAATGAATAAATTACAAACGCATTTGAATAAAGATTTATAAAATAATATGACTCACAACACCATTGTAGAAAATTTAAAAAGAGAAATAGAAAATTTCAAAATAGAAATCAAGACTGAGAAAGTGGGGAAGGTCTTGGAACTTTTTGACGGTATTGCGAAAGTTTCTGGTCTCTCTGACATTAAATCTTCTGAAATGGTTACTTTCTCCAATGGGGTGGTGGGTGTGGCGCTCAACTTAGAAGAAGATGCAGTAGGCGTGATTATTTTGGGTGATTTTTCTAAAATTAAAGAAGGGGATGAAGTCAAAGCGACAGGAAAAATTTTAGAAATTCCATTAGCGGATAGTATTTTAGGTCGGGTAGTGAATGCTATTGGTGTACCAATAGATGGTAAAGGTGCGCTGAAGGCTACGAAGGCTTATCCGATAGAAAAGGTGGCCCCCGGGGTAGTTACTCGCCTGAGTGTTGACCAGCCGGTGGCGACGGGGATCAAGGTTATTGATGCCATCATTCCAGTCGGTCGGGGTCAACGAGAACTCATCATTGGGGATAGACAAACAGGTAAAACAGCGCTGGCAATTGATAGTATTTTAAATCAAAAAGGACAAAACATGATTTGTGTTTATGTTTCTATTGGACAAAAAGATTCTAAACTTCGCAAAATTGAGGCCCGTCTCGAAGAAGGTGGCGCTATGAAATACACCGTTATTGTTTCAGCGGGCGCTTCCGAGCCTGCGGCGCTTTCATATATTGCTCCTTACACAGGGGTATCTATCGCAGAATATTTTATGGATCAAGGAAAAGATGTTTTAATTATTTATGATGATCTTTCCAAACACGCTGTCGCTTACCGAGAAATTTCTCTTTTACTTCGTCGTCCACCAGGTCGTGAAGCGTATCCGGGAGATGTTTTTTATTTACATTCTCGACTTCTTGAACGAGCTTGTCGCAGAAATGAAAAATATGGTGGTGGATCAATCACTGCTTTTCCAATTATTGAAACTCAAGCGGGAGATATTTCTGCTTATATTCCAACTAATGTTATTTCTATTACCGATGGACAAATTTTCTTAGAAACGGATTTATTTTATAAAGGTATTCGTCCGGCGGTGAATGTGGGATCTTCTGTTTCTCGAGTGGGTTCTAATGCGCAGATTAAAGCGATGAAAAAAGTAGCTGGCACACTGAAGCTCGACCTGGCGCAGTATCGGGAACTAGAAGCATTTTCTCAATTTGGTTCGGATCTCGATGAAGCTACCAAAAAACAGCTTGAGAGGGGCAAAAGAGCCGTGGAGGTGTTGAAACAGCTTCAATATGCGCCAGTCAAGACCGAGCATCAAGTGGTAACTTTATATGCTTTGGTGAAAGGATTTATGGATGATGTGCCAATAGAAAAAATAAAAGAATTCGAAAATGAATTGATTGATTATAGTGAAAGTCACGCAAAAGTTTTTTATAAAGAAATAATAGAAAATAAAATGTGGACGGATAAAGGCGAAATGGAATTAAAAAAAGTGATCGAGGATTTTAAAAAGAGTTTTAGTTAGAAATTTATGTCCGGAACAAAAGAAATTAAAAGACGAATAAAGAGTGTGAAAAACACCAAGAAGATCACCAAAGCCATGGAACTGGTGGCGGCTTCGAAGATGAAACGGGCGGTGGCTTCGACCCTTCGTTCTAGGCTCTATGCAGAATATTCTTCCGAGATTCTTGCGTCTATTTCAAAAAATTTAGAGAACAAAGATATACATCAGATGCATCCATTTTTTAATGAACAGACAAAAGGAGAAATTTTAGTTGTGTTAGTAACATCCAATCGTGGACTTTGTGGAGGATATAATTCACAAATTATTAAAAAAACACTTCAAAAATTAAGAGAGTTGAAAGAGGGTGCCAAAGTAGATTTTATAACCATAGGCAAAAAAGGTGACATGGCGCTCCGTAGAGTCAATCAAAATATCACAGGAGTATTTACAGATATGCCGGATGTTAATATTCGGCTTTCGGATATTTTTCCTCTTTCAAAATTAGTGATGGAAGAATACAGGAATCAAAAGTATAAAAAAGTTTATATGTCTTATACGCATTTTACTTCTGCTCTTGCGCAAAATCCTGTGATTAAACAATTACTTCCAATTTTTAAAATCCCAACGCCCGAAGAGGTCAGGACTTCATCTGCAAGCATCGGAGCTGATTATTTATTTGAAGGAGATTTTAACATCTTAATAGATTCTTTGGCAGAAAAAATTACCCAAATGCAAATCTACCAAATGCTCCTCGAGTCCAACGCTTCCGAGCAATCATCTCGCATGGTAGCCATGAAGAACGCAAGTGAAGCTTCCGGAGAAATGATCGATGATTTAACCCTAGTGTTCAACAAAGCAAGGCAGTCGAACATTACCAGAGAAATTTCAGAAATTAGCGCCGGAATGGCAAGTGTAGACTAATGATGATATTATTAACTTCTGCGAAATTAACAAAAATTATGCAAACAGGTACAATTAAAAAAATAATAGGGCCGGTCGTAGATGTAGATTTCGGTGAAAATTTGCCAGATATTTACAGCGCCTTGGAAGTGATGAATGGTAATAAGAAAATTATTCTTGAAGTTGAACAACATTTGGGTGGCGGGATTGTTCGTACAGTGGCCATGGATACGACGGACGGATTGGCTCGAGGAATAAAAGTTGTGAACACAGGTGCGCCCATTTCTGTGCCAGTGGGTTCTGCTACGCTTGGAAGAATTTTTAATGTACTAGGCGAAGCGATTGATGACGGTAGCGCTTTAGGCTCTAAGGAGAGCCTAAAGCGCTCACCGATTCATCGCAGTGCTCCGGAATATGTGAAGCAAGCGACGAAGGTTGAAATTCTGGAAACTGGAATTAAAGTTATAGATTTAATTTGTCCAGTTTTGAAAGGTGGAAAAGTCGGACTTTTCGGTGGCGCAGGAGTGGGCAAGACAGTCGTCATTCAAGAACTCATTCATAATATTGCATCGAACCATGGAGGATATTCTGTCTTTGCTGGGGTGGGAGAACGAACTCGTGAGGGAAATGATTTATATCACGAAATGAAAGAATCCGGCGTGCTTCCAAAAGTGGCCATGGTCTTCGGACAAATGAATGAACCGCCGGGCGCTCGTCTTCGAGTAGCTCTTTCTGGACTCACAATGGCAGAACATTTTCGAGACGCAGAGGGCAAGGATGTACTTTTATTTATTGATAATATTTTCCGTTTCACTCAAGCTGGCTCAGAAGTTTCTGCGCTTCTTGGTCGTATTCCATCGGCGGTGGGTTACCAGCCAACACTTGCGACGGAAATGGGAATTTTACAAGAACGAATTACTTCTACAGATAAAGGTTCTGTCACTTCCGTGCAGGCGGTGTATGTGCCAGCGGACGATTTGACTGATCCAGCTCCGGCTACTACTTTTGCCCACCTAGACTCCACGGTGGTTTTGAATCGTTCGCTTTCTGAAATAGGAATTTATCCAGCGGTGGATCCGCTTGATTCCTCTTCGACCATTCTCGATCCGAATATCGTGGGCGTAGATCACTACAACACCGCTCGTGAAGTTCAACGAGTGCTTCAACGATATAAAGACTTGCAAGACATCATTGCAATTTTGGGTATGGAAGAATTGTCCGAAGCAGATAAGGAGCTTGTGTCTCGGGCTCGCAAAATTCAGAAATTTCTTTCCCAGCCATTTTTCGTGGCAGAACAGTTCACTGGAACCAAGGGCGCCTATGTTCCACTTGCTGAAACAATTCGTTCTTTTAAAGAAATTCTGGATGGCAAACATGACGACAAGCCAGAAGGAGATTTTTATATGAAGGGGGCACTTTAAAAATTTAAAATAGTTTCTCTCGAAAAGCAATCTATCTGGCAAAGCTTCGCCAGCGAACTGCTCGGCCCGTCGGCCTGCGCAAGGCTTTTCTCAAGAACTATTTTAAATTTTTATAATAAATATTATGTCAAAAAAATTAAAATTAAAAATAGTCACACCAGAAAAACTTGTCTTTGAAGAGATGGTGGATCAGGTCAGTTTGCCGACGACGCTCGGAGAGATAACAGTCCTGCCTGATCACATACCGCTTATTACAGGGCTTACTTCTGGTGATGTGGTGGCGGTTATTGCCGGCGAGCATGTGCCATTCGCTGTGGTGGGTGGATTTTTGGAGGTAAAGAAATCACCAGAAGGTATGACGGAGGTTGCGGTGCTAGCAGATTTTGCGGAAACTATTACCGACCTTACTGAAGAGAAAATCATAGAAGCGAAGAAAAAAGCAGAAGAAATGAGAAGAGCGATGGAGAATAAAAAGCATGTAGATTTTGAACACTTTGAAACCGAACTTGAACGCTCTCTCACTCGTGTAAAAATTGCGGACAAATGGAGAACAAAAAAGTACAGAAAGTAAAAGCATAGGAGTTTCCTATGTACATAGGAAACTCCTATGCTAACAAAATTATGTCAAAATTCTATATAGTTGCGACGCCAATAGGAAACATGGGAGACATTACGCTTCGAGCTATTGAGACGCTCAACAATGTTGATTTTATTTTATGTGAAGATACTCGGGAGACCAAAAAACTTTTAAATAAATATAATATAAATAAGCCAACGATAAGCTACCCGTCCGACGATGTTGTCGGAAAAAATTCCAGACAAAGTAATAAATTAGATAAAATTTTTGAATTATTAGAGGAAGGGAAAGACCTAGCTTTAGTGTCAGACGCTGGCACACCAGGGATTTCTGATCCGGGAGCACTGCTGATTTCTCAAATAAAAAACAATCTCTCCGCTAGGAAAGACCTAGCGGAGGGGGTAGAGGTGATTCCAATGCCTGGTCCTTCGGCGGTGATCACTGCCCTTTCTGCTTCAGGATTACCAACTCACGAATTTACTTTCCTTGGATTTTTGCCACACAAAAAGGGCAGAGAAACTTTATTCAAAGAAATTGCAAAGTCTGAGCGGACAATGGTGTTTTATGAATCCCCGCACAGAATTTTGAAAACTTTGGAATCACTAGAAAAATTTTGCCCAGACAAAAAAGTCTGCATCGCTCGGGAATTAACAAAAATTTATGAAGAATTTAAAACTGGAACAGCCAAAGAGCTTTTAGAATATTTTAATAAAAATAAAGAAAAACAGAGAGGGGAGTTTACGGTAATTGTTTCTTAAATTTATTTTAATTCATGCTTTAAGCAAGTGACGATGGACCAATCGAAGCCCCCTTTCTCTGCCAAGTATTTCATTTTGTCCAATGCCCAAATACAGTCGTCGAGGACTTCGTTGCATGCTTGATATAATTTTTTTGCTTCACTGGCAAGCTTTCGGTATTCGTATCTTCCAGTATAAAATTCTTTCGGCATTTTTTCCCATCCGTTCATTTTGTAATAACAATTTACAATCTCATGGACTGGATTGATGGCCTGTTTGTGTTTTTTTAAGTTTTTTAAATATCCTTGAAATGGATTTTTCAGGTCTTTTTCCATACTTTCATTTTAGCACAAATGTGATATATTGCTCTGATGGGGATTTTTACTAAAAAATTGGGGATAGATTTAGGGACTGCAAATACCCTTGTTTTTTTACCTGGCAAGGGGGTAGTTCTTAATGAACCCTCAGTTGTGGCAGTTTCTGAACGGGATAATAAAATTCTGGCCATCGGCTTTGAAGCCAAAGACATGATTGGTAAAACCCCAGAATCGATCGTTACCTATCTTCCCATGAAAGACGGAGTGATTGCGGATTATCGGGTGACGGAAGCCATGTTGCGTTATTTTATCAATAAAGCCATGGGGCGATTCAACTTCTTTAAACCGGATGTGATGATCTCGGTGCCTGCGGGGGTGACGAGTACAGAGCGGAGAGCCGTCATCGAGGCGACGATAAGAGCGGGCGCAAAAAATGCTTACATCGTCAAAGAGCCAATATTAGCAGCTATCGGCGCAGGCATTCCGATTCATGAATCAAGGGGTCACATGGTTGTCGATATCGGTGGGGGTACGACAGATGTGGCAGTTATTTCGCTCGGCGGAATTGTGGCTTCGACTTCAGTCAAATGCGCTGGAAATAAAATAGACCGAGCGATTGCTGATTATGTAAAGAAAACTTTTAACCTAGCAATTGGAGATAGAACAGCCGAAGAAGTAAAAATTAAAATTGGCGCAGCTGTTCCACTCGAAGAAGAACTGAATGTTACGATCAAGGGAAGGGATTTCATCCAAGGATTACCTCGTTCTGCAAGAGTGGGGACGAATGAAATCGTCCGGGCCATAGATGGAGAATTAAAACAAATAATAAAAGCGATCAAGGATGTGTTGCAAGAAACTCCGCCAGAGCTTGCTTCGGATATCATCGATCAAGGCATCATTATGACTGGTGGTTCTTCTCAACTTCGCAACCTCACGGATTTAGTGTATAGAAAAACAGGTGTGAAGGCGGTAGTAGCTGAGGATGCACTTTTTTGCGTGGTCAAAGGCACTGGCATAGCACTCGAGCATTTAGATGTATATAAAAAGACCGTTTTAAGTAAAAAGTAAAAATGAAAATTTCAAATCATCTAGATAGAAATAACCTACATCATGCGTACTTGATTGAAGGCGCAAGGGAAGAAATTGTACCAGAAATTTTTGCTTTTATCCAAAGCTTGGGGATAAAAGTGATCGGCAATGCAGATGTTTCTCATATTTCGCTTGATACTTTTAAAATCGAAGATGCGAGGAATTTAAAATCTTTTGGGAGCGAAAAAGGTTTTTCGAATGAAAAAAATGCTAAAAAAATATTCATAGTTTCTGTCAACAACTTTCTGCTTGAAGCGCAGAATAGCTTACTCAAAATGTTTGAAGAGCCGATAGAGAATACGCATTTCTTCTTAGTCGTTCCAGAGGTCAATGCTCTTTTGAAAACTTTTGTTTCGAGATTTTATGTAGTTTTTGCTAGACAAGACCTAGCAGAAGAGCAAAAAGATGCAGAAAAATTTATCAATATGTCCTTGAAAAATAGAATTGATTTTATGAAAGATTTACTCGCAGAATCAAAAACAGATGGAGAAAATAACCCTTCCTTAGATTCTGCGCGCTCCAAAGCTCTAATTTTTTTGAATTCACTAGAATTCACATTGCGCAGCAAGCTTGTAAATAATTTTGCCGACTTTACCCTTCCCGGAGTACCGGGTGGGACTTACGCCGCTCAAAATTCCTTACAAACTTGCTTTAGTCATCTTTTCAAAGTTCGAGAATTTCTTCGCATGCCGGGAAGTTCGACCAAAACTCTGATGGAATCTGTGGCTTTAGTTGTGCCAAGTTTTTAGAATTAATTTGAATGTGCTATAATAGCTAACATGCAATATAATTTTTCAAATTTTAAAATAGAATTAAAAAAAGTAGAAGAATTTTTAGGTAAAGAATATAGCCAACTCAATATCGGTCGGGCGTCGCCTATGGTGCTCGATGGTGTTTCCGTGGAGTCATATGGTCAAAGAGTCCCATTGAAAAATGTTGCTTCGGTGTCTATTGAAGATCCAAAGACTCTTCGCATTGCGCCCTGGGACAAAAGTCAAATTAAGGAAATAGAAAAAGCAATCAATGCCGCCAACTTAGGATTGTCGGTTGCCACAGATGATCTAGGTATTCGAGTTATTTTTCCACAGCTCACCACGGAAACAAGGGTTACCCTTGTAAAAGTATTAAAAGAAAAATTAGAAGAGTCAAGAATTACAGTACGAAGGGAGAGAGAAAATGTCTGGAAAGATGTGGAGGCGAAAGAGAAAGAGGGGAAATTGACTGAAGACGAAAAGTTTAGAGCCAAAGAAGAATTACAGAAAATTATCGACGCGGTCAATAATAATTTAGAAGTAAATTTTGAGAAAAAAGAGAAAGAAGTAATGGGGTAGCCTAGATGAATATTTTAATTTTTTTAATAATTTTATTGGTACTGGTGTTGGTCCATGAGTTTGGGCATTTTTTTAGTGCAAAAAAGTTTGGAATTCGAGTGGATGAATTTGGTTTTGGTTTTCCGCCTAAATTGTTTGGGAAAAAATATGGGGAGACAGAGTATTCGTTTAATTTACTGCCCATTGGTGGTTTTGTGAAAATTTTTGGAGAGAATCCAGATGAAGAAAACATGAATGGTCCCGACGCCAGTAAAAGTTTTGTCAATAAACCCAAATGGCAACAAGCGATCGTTCTTTTTGCGGGAGTTTTTGCAAATTTTATTTTAGCCTGGCTTTTGTTTTCTGCTGGTTTTATGTCTGGATTTCCAACTTCGGTTGGAAGTGGAATAGGCAGTGACATACTCACAGATGTAAATTTAGTAATTGTTTCTGTCCTTCCGGAGTCTCCGGCGGAGCTAGCTGGATTAAAGTCTGGAGACAAAATTGTTTTTATAAAAAAAGGTGATCTTACCACCACTGACATTAGTCCTGAGACTGTCAAGTCTTTTGTGGCTGGAGGTGGAGAAATTGAAATCGGATATTTGCGTGGTAAAAATACAACAGAAAATTATCTAAAAATTACTCCAAATGAAAGCGGAGACGGAAAGCAATTGATAGGTATAGCCATGGATCAGATTGGCGTAGCTCGGTTGCCGTTTCTAAGCGCTTTTTATGAAGGAATGAGGCTAACGCTGTCTATGGTAAAGGGCACTGTTCTAGGGCTTTATGGTCTCATGAGCAATGGTCTGAGGGGTAAGGGGACTCTTGATTCTGTTACTGGTCCCGTTGGTATGGTGGGCATCGTGGGGGATGCATATGATTTGGGTTTTGTTTATCTCTTATCTTTTGCAGGACTTATTTCTATTAATTTGGCAATAATAAACCTCATTCCATTTCCAGCGCTCGATGGCGGGAGACTTTTCTTTTTGTTGATTGAAAAAATAAAAGGTTCTCGAATGAATCCAAAAGTGGCAAACACGGCGAACATGATTGGTTTCGGCATTTTAATACTTCTGATGCTTGTCATTACTTGGCACGATATTGTTAAATTGTTGTAGGGATATATTAATTTCTATTGTCTTATTCGTAGGAATAGGTAAATAGAAAAAATATGGAAAATGCAAAAAACAAAACAGATTCAACAAGTTCAGTGCAAGCTAATTCACGAAGTTCGAGCAGTGAAAAGTAGGAAAGAGCTTCAATGTATTATAAAAGCGCAAAGAATTAGCGAAAAAGTTCTGCGGGGTACATTAGAAAAATTAAAAACTGGCATAAGTGAAATAAAAATTGCTAATTTAATTAAAAAGATGTATATCAGTCATGGCGTAAATGTGTTAGCCTTTCCTCCGATTGTCGCTTTTGGGAAAAATACTGCAAATATTCATCACGAACCCAGTAAGAGTAAATTAAAAGTTGGCGACATTATCATGTTTGATTTTGGTTGCACGGTAAATCACTATTGCTCAGATATGACGAGGATATATTTCTGGGGTGAACCTAGTCTTAAGCAGAAAAAAATTTATTTAACAGTTTTGGAAGCTCAAAATCGGGTGCTAAAAAAATTACAAACAGGGGAGAAGAGAGCGAAAGTAATAGACAAAATTGCCCGAAATTTTTTAGCAAAAAAATTTAAAAATAATTTCAAACATGGGCTCGGTCATGGAGTGGGTACTGTGATACACGAATGGCCCAACCTCAAACCGAAGAGCGAAGACATTCTACCAGCAGGCTGTGTAATGACGATAGAGCCGGGGATATACCTTAAAGGTTATGGCGGAGTACGGATAGAAGATATGATTTTAATTACCAAAAAAAGTTGCAAAAATTTGACTAATGTTGCTAAAGATCTTAAAAGTGTTATATTGTAAGGAATGGATAGAAAGCAATTTTTGCAAAAAACAGAAAAAAATACAGTCAAAGTAGCGGTTCTTTGTGGCGGGCCTTCATTAGAAAGAGGTATTTCACTCAATTCTGCCCGCAGTGTGCTCGACCACTTAGGGAGCCAGGGTGTAGACATTATTCCTATTTATTTTAATGAACAAAAAAAACCCTACAAAATATCAACCGCCCAACTTTACTCCAACACTCCCAGCGACTTTGATTTTAAATTAAATAAATCTGGCCGAGGGCTCTCTGAATCGGCGCTGATTAAAATTTTAAAAAGCGTGACCATTTCGTTCCCTTGCATGCATGGAACATTCGGCGAAGATGGAGAAATCCAAAGTTTTCTAGAGAAACACAATATTCCTTTTGTCGGCTCAGGGTCGCAATCTTGTAAAAAAGCCTTTGATAAATTTAAAGCCAACGAATACATTCGTTCACTTGGATTCTATGCCCCTCAATCTATTGTGCTTAAAATTACTGACACCGAAAAAGAAATTAAAAATAAAGTTCAAGACTTTTGGAAAAGCCAAAAGATAACTCGGGCCATAGTAAAGCCGGCTTCCGGCGGTTCGAGTATCGGAGTATTTTCTGTAGATAGGGTAAATGACGCAATCGAAAGTATTCAGAGTTTATTTAGTAAACGACGAGATACTCGGGTGGTGGTGGAACCTTTTGCGGAAGGGAAGGAATTCACTGTTATTATTTTACAAAATAGATTCAACATGCCGGTAGCAATCTTGCCCACTGAACAAGAAATGGATTATGATAAACATCAATTTTTTGATTTCCGTAAAAAATATTTACCGACTCGTCAAGTAACATATCATTGCCCTCCCCGATTTCCCAACGAAGTAATCGAAAAAATACAAATAGAAGCGGAACAACTGTTTTCTGTTTTTGGCATGCGGGACTTTGCGCGGTTTGACGGCTTTTTAATGCCCGATGGTAATGTTTGGTTTTGTGATTTTAATATTATTTCTGGCATGGAACAGAACAGTTTTATCTTTCAACAAGCATCTCGAATTGGTCTGTCTCATCAAGATCTCCTACGCTTTGTGTTGAACAATGCATTTCTTCGTAGAAATATACCAGCCAGAATAGATAATTTATTTCTGCATGAAAATTTGAATAAAAAAAGAAAACCCATAGGTGTGCTTTTTGGCGGAGAAACAGCAGAAAAGCAAGTTTCACTCATGAGCGGGACAAATGCGTGGCTGAAACTGCGTGGATCTCTTTCGTATAAACCATATCCTTATCTTTTAGCTAAGAAAAATGAAATTTGGGAACTCCCTTATTCTTATATTTTAAATCACACCGTTGAAGAAATAATAGCAAACGCAGAAAACGCTCCAAGAGATATCCAGAGACTTTTTTTTCTAATTCAAAAAGTAAAAATAAAATTATTTTTACAAAAATCTGATGCCACTGAAAATTTCTTCATGCCTCAAAAACACACTCTGGATAAAATTTTTAAAAAACATCCATTTATATTTTTAGCTCTGCATGGTGGTGTTGGAGAAGATGGAACAATTCAAAGAATTTTAGAAAAAAATAAAATAAAATACAATGGCTCGGATAGTTTTACTTCCAAGTTATGTCTGGATAAGTGGCTTACTAATGAAATAATATCTCAAGCAAATTTCAAGGGGGTAAAAACTGCTTCTCATGTATTATTGAAAGTCAAAGATCTCTCTAAATTATCTCTAAATAAAACAAAAGAGATATATTGGGTTATGCTTTTAAAAACACTTGGAGGGAAGACCGTCATTGCCAAACCCCGAGGCGACGGTTGTTCGGCTGGAGTGGTGAGACTTTTTAATCAGAAAGATCTATCCACTTATATTTCGTTTATAAAAAACAAATATCCTACGGTCAACCCGGGCTCGTTTACCAACCAGCGCAGTGTCATTCAAATGCCCGAGGGTAAGGTGACAGATATTATTTTTGAAACATTTATTGAAACCGATAAATTAAAAATTCATGGAGATAAAATTGCGCATCTTAGGAAAAGTGGTTTTGTGGAAATGACTGTCGGCGTAGTGGAAGACAAAGGTCGTATGCGATCCCTCTTTCCTAGCATCACGGTGGCCGAAGAAACAATCCTTTCCGTCGAAGAAAAATTTCAAGGTGGCACAGGGGTAAACATTACTCCACCACCGACTGAAATTATTTCCAGAAAAAATTTAAATAAAGTAAAAAGATCTGTCGAGCTCGTAGCGCAAAAGCTCGGGATTCGAGGCTATGCCAGAATCGATATTTTTACGCAAGTAAAAACTGGAAATATTATTGTGATTGAAGTAAATACTCTACCAGGCCTCACTCCCTCGACCGTTATTTATCATCAGGCCTTAGCTGAAAAAAAATCGATGTTTCCGAAAGAATTTTTGGAACTTATAATCAAAAATAAAGAATCATAAGATGAAAAAGAAAACACCTCTTTCTTGCATTGAATTATCTAAAAAAAATCTTCTTCATAATATTAAACAATTTAAAAATTTAGCCAAGAAGGGGACTAAGTTCTCAGTAGTGATCAAAGGGAATGCTTATGGTCATGGGCAAAACCTCGTCGCCAAAATTTTAGAACCACATGTGGATTATTTTTTTGTGGATGGCATAGAAGAGTTGGAATTATTACGCAAGGTGAGCAAGAAACCAGTGCTCCTTCTGGGTTTTGTGCAGAAACAAGATTTATCAAAAGCAATTAAGCTTGGTTGTATTTTGGGTGTTTTTTCAACCGAACAATTATTAACAATTTCTGCTATCGCCAAAAGTGTTCAGGTGATTCAAGAAGTACACATATCCGTTGATGCATATTTGGGCCGGGAAGGCTTTTTGTTTAGTGAATTACTTGTATTATTTCGAGAAATAAAAAATTTAGAATCAATCAAATTTTCTGGCATCTATGCGCACTTCGCCAATATTGAAGATACTCAGTTGACCGAAGAATCATTTTGGCGGGCGAAAAATAAAACGCATGCGTACAAGCAAATCGATAATTATTTTCAAGCCCTCGAGTTGGCAGAAAAATTTGGTTTTAAAAATTTACAAACTCATATTTCTTCCACCTCGGGACTCTTGGCTTATGAAAAGAAGAAAGGAATTTACTCCATTATCCGACTGGGCATTGGTGTCTATGGTATGTGGCCCTCGAAATATCTTCAATCAACATACAGAAATGCAAAATTTAATTTAAAACCAGTTTTGTCCTGGAAAACAAAAATTGCGCAGATAAAAATTTTACCCGAAGGATATACCATTGGTTACGGACTTACTTACCGAACAAAAAAAGAAACAAAAATTGCGCTCATTCCGCAGGGTTATTCGGACGGCATCGATAGAGGACTTTCCAATAAAGGAGAAGTTTTGATTGTTGGGACAAAATGTAAAATTCTAGGTAGAGTCTCGATGAATATGTTCGTGGTAAATGTCAGTCATTTGAAAAATGTTCAGCCAGAAAACGAGGTTGTAATCTTGGGCCGCCAGAAAAATAAAGAAATTACGGCAGAAGAGATTGCTGAAAAAATTGGAACGATAAATTATGAAGTGACTACACGGATAAGTTCACTCTTGCCAAGAATAGTTGTGTAATATATTCTAAACTTTTTTCTTATATCCCTTATTCGTGCGAATAAGCCGAAAGATGAGTGGTGCGGATTTTGGCTTGCTTTTGAAAAGGTTTTTTGTTAATATCTAAAGATGTCCCAAGATAGACTTATAAAACTTGCCTGCTCTACCTGCAAACGGATAAATTACTGGTCCAGCAAAAACAAGAAACTCGTTACTAAAAAAATTGAGTTAAAAAAATATTGCAAATGGTGCCGAAAGCAACAGAAGCACAAAGAGATTAAGAAATAATTTCTCCTTTCATTTTCTGTTTATTTTGCTATAATCAACCTACGACAAAAGTCGTGGGTCCATAGTTCAGTGGTAGAATATCTCTCTCCAAAAGAGCAGACCAAGGTTCGAGTCCTTGTGGACCCGCAGTATTAAAGAACGGATAAAAAATAATTCAAAATAATGCTTCAAGTCTTCGACATTCCACACATCCTCAACACCTACGGATATTTAGGAATTTTTGTTATTGTATTTTTAGAGTCTGGAATATTTTTTGCCCTACCGGGAGATACCCTACTTTTTACGGCTGGTTTATTAGCATCTTTTTTAAGTTTAAAAATTTATTTTTTGATTCCTCTTATTTTTACTGCAACTTTCTTGGGCGGAATCATAGGTTATGAGATAGGGGTGCATTTAGAAAAACTCAAGAACTTTTCTTTTTTTAGAAAAATGTTTAAAGAAGAATATATAGATAAAACTCATGAATTTTTCGATAAACATGGAAAGTTTACTGTCATATTTTCTCGATTTGTTCCCATTGTGCGGACTTTTGTGCCGATTGTGGCGGGCATTGCGCACATGAAATATAGTTTGTTTATTAAATACAGCTTAATCAGTTCTCTTCTTTGGTCAACGATTGTCCCTCTAACTGGATATTTTTTGGGGCAAGCCTTTCCGCATATCAAGAATTATCTTTCATCTATGATAGTTCTGATTATTCTCGTTTCTATTTTGCCGATAATTTATGAATATATGCAAAAGCCAAAGAAGAATTAGTGAACCATTTTATTTCTTTATCTCGTTTGAACCAGGTCATTTGGCGCTTAGCGTATTGAAGAGTTTCCTGCACCACTTTTTCATAAGTAGGATTATTATATTCAAAGCCTAATTCTCTTAATCTTTTTTCAGACACCCCAGACCCACCAAGGCGGGCAGGCTTTTTTAATTTTTTTATTTCATTCAACAAACCACCATGATTTTTCTTATCAAACATTTTCTTTACTCTTTTGTCTACTTTCTTTTTTAATATTTCTTGCGGTAAACATAAACCAATTTTTATAAATTTATACACAGGCAACGCCTGTGTAATTGGGGGAACACTGCCTAGGGCTTGAGCTATTTCAATCGCTCTAATTAGCCTTTGTTTATTTTTGGGGTCTATATTTTTTGCCTTCACTGGATCTAATTTTTTTAATTTATAAAATAATGCGGTCGCATCTTTTTGTAGTAGGTGTTTTCTAAGTTTATTATTCGGCAGAACTTCTGGAAAGATGATGCCTTTGGTGATTGCATCAATATAAAACCCCGTACCTCCACAAATTATTGGTGTTTTATTTCGTTTATATATATCAGCTATGGCCGATATGGCTAGTTTTTGATATTCGATAACTGTAAATTTATATTTGGGATTTACGACATCGAGTAAATGATGCGGAATGCCCTGCATTTCTTTTGGGGTGATTTTACCCGTTCCGATGTTTAGATTTTTATAAATCTGCCTTGAGTCAACAGAAATTATTTCACCACTAATTCTCTGAGCAATTTTGACCGCCAAATTACTTTTTCCTGTAGCCGTTTGACCTAAGATTACAATAATTTTATTCATGTACAGATTTCATTTTCGCACCAATAGCATTAAATCTTTCCACAATATCTTCGTATCCACGTTTTATCATATATACATTGCGAAGGATTGATTTGCCAGGAGTAGCGAGCATGGCAAGCATAATGACGACGGAAGGACGAAGCGCCGGTGGACACATAATTTGCGCCGGTTTCCATTTTGTTGGACCTTTTACAAAAAGTCTATGCGGGTCAGTCAAGAGCACATTGGCGCCGAGGTTTTTTAATTTTTTTAAATAAACAGCTCTAACTTCATAAACCCAGTCATGAATGAGCGTCTGTCCGGAGGCGCAAGCGGCGATTAGTCCAAAAAAGGGCAGATTGTCCATGTTTATTCCCGGAAAAGGACGGGCTTCTATTTTATCTTCCAGCGCCACCAATTTGGAAGGAAAAACTTGGATGTCTGATAAGTTGGTGTGTTTGTTTTTTGATTTATAATTTTTTGTAATTTTGTATTTTAATCCCATCTTTTTTAATTTATAGAGTTCTAGTTCTAAGAATTCCATCGGACATCTTTTTATTACCAGTTTTGAGTTCGTAGCAATAGCTGCAGTAATCCACATCATTGATTCTATTGGGTCTTCACTGTTATAATATTCGACATCTTTTTTAATTTGTTTAACTCCGTGTATTGCAAGAGTAGTTGTGCCCACTCCTTCAATTTTTATTCCTAATTTTCTTAAAAAGAAACAAATTTCTTGTACCGCATAATTTGCGCTGGAAAATTTTATTGTAGTTTTACCAGAAACTAGCGCCGTTGCAGTCAAAATATTTTCGCAGGCAGTATCACCGGATTCATACATTATTATTTCAGTTGGGTATAATTTCTCTCTCTTTAATTCGTAACTTTTTTCATTCACCTCTACTTTAACTCCGAGCTCTTCCAATGCGTAAATATGTGCGCTAATTGTTCTCTTGCCCAACTTGCATCCTTGCGCATGGGGAAGCTTTAATGATTTTAAAAAATGAATCAAGGGTCCAGCAAACATAATAATACTTCTGGTTTGGATGGCAGCCTCTTTGTTTAAATTTTCCATTTTAAATTTTTTAGGTGGGATTATTTCTACGCTTTGTTTTCCAATCCAGGTTACTTTTACCCCGATGGACTCCATTACTTCTATTACCCTGTAAACTTCTTCAATGCGAGAAATTCCATGCAAAGTTGTTTTGCCTCTATTTATCAAAGAAGCACACAAAAGTCCCACCGAGCCATTTTTAGAAGTATTAGTAGAAATAGAACCGTGAAGTTTTTTTCCACCTTGTATCTCAAAATTTTCTATTTTTTTTTGTTCTTTCATCATTCTGGTGCCGGAGGAGAGAATCGAACTCTCACCCCTTACGAGACACGATTTTGAGTCGTGCGCGTCTACCAATTCCGCCACTCCGGCATTAGTTTTTCATTTTACTTTAATTTATGTTAAAATACAACCATGTCTAATATTTATTCCAATTCAATTTTCTGGATCGACACAGATAAAATTAAACCCAATCCTTATCAACCAAGGAGGGACTTTGACGAAGCTCGTTTGCAAGACCTGGCTTTATCGATCAAGCAGTATGGAGTGCTTCAACCTTTGACTGTTTCTCGAGTAGAGGTAGAGAAGGAAGGGGGTGGAATTGTGACTGAATATGAACTAATCGCCGGAGAGCGCAGACTTCGGGCGGCTAGCTTGGCTCAAGTTTCCCAAGTGCCAGTGATCATTCGTACCGGAGATACCGCCATCATGAAACTTGAACTGGCTATTATTGAAAATCTTCAAAGAGAGGATTTAAATGTAGTGGATCGGGCTCGAGCCTTTTTTCGATTAGTGAACGAATTTAAATTTACGCACAATGAAGTGGCTAAGAAAATGGGCAAAAGCAGGGAATATGTTTCTAATTCGATGCGAATTTTATCCTTGCCCGAAGAAATAATCAAAAGTGTCTCAGAGGGTAAAATCACCGACGGACATACTCGACCGCTTTTAATGCTGGCTGATCATCCGGCTGAACAACTGGTCTTATATAAAGAAATTCTCTATAAAAAAATTACTGTTCGAGAAGCAGAAAGATTGGCGAGGAAAATAGCTTATGATCGGGTGCGAAAGAAAGAATTTATGCCAGATCCAGAGATAGTTCAATTAGAAGAAGAATTTCAAGAAAAATTAGGCACTCGGGTGCATATAGAGAAAAAGGATTTAGGGGGACAAGTGAAAATAGATTATTTTTCTATCGAGGATTTGCGAGAAATTCTAGATTTGATTCGGAAGTCAGATAATCTCAAAAACGGCAGCGAAATGCTGGAGAATTTTATTGCAAAGTCAGCGCCTAAAGCGCTGGAAGCTAGCGCTTTAGGCGCCCTAGACGACCACACAAACAAAGAGGAGAAAGAAGCAGACGACACTGAACTATATAATATTTCCAACTTTAGTGTTTAAGATTGCCCAAAGGATTTAAGCCTGGAGAGCAAACTATGCTTTTCTAAATAAGACTTGATATGCTTTTTCGCTACGGTTGTTTTCGTGTACTCGAGCCACTTACTGGATGGGTGAGAATCTTTTTGTTTTATTATTTCTACAATATCTCCGTTTTTTAATTTTGAAGAAATGTTAGAGAGCTTGCCATTTATTTTTGCTCCAGAGGTATGATCTCCAATATCAGAATGTACCGAGTAGGCGAAATCAATCGGGCACGAGCTTTCTGGCAGATCTATGACATCGCCCTTGGGAGTAAAAATAAAAATACGATCGTTAAAAAAATCAGTTTTCAAATGCTCAATGAATTTTTTTGGTTCGTTTTGAACATGATGCAAGTCTTGCAATTCTTCAATCCATTTGAATTTTGATTTATCGTCCATTGATTGTTTGCCTCCACTTTCTTTATAAGCGAAATGCGCAGCGATGCCGTAGGCGGCTTCGGCATGCATTTCTTTTGTTCTAATTTGGATTTCTGCAATGCCTCCCGTCCCAGTGAAAATCGTAGTGTGAATGGAACGGTAGCCGTTAGGTTTAGGAAGAGCGATATAATCTTTTATCCTGCCGGGCAAGGGATTCCAAATCGAATGGACGATACCAAGCACTCGGTAGCAATCTTCCACGGTTTCCACTATTACTCGAAGCGCCACGATGTCGTATATTTTCTCAATGTTCATTTCTCTTTTCGTCAACTTTTTCCATAAGCTATATTTATGTTTCATTCTGGAATCCATCTCAGAAATTTTTACTTTATTTTTCTTCAATTCTTTTTCAAGCTCTTCTTGTATTTCGGATAAATTCTTCTGATATAAACCCTTTTTTTCTTTGATGATGTCTTCTATTTGAGCAAATTCTTTAGGATAAACGAAAGGAAAAGCGGCGTCCTCGATGTCTCCCTTTAATTTTCCCATTCCGAGGCGGTTAGCTAACGGAGCATAAACTTCTAAAGATTCTAGCGCAATTCTTTTCCTTTTATCTTCTCGGACGAACTGTAAGGTTTGCAAGTTGTGGAGTCGGTCAGCAAATTTAATAATGACCACTCGCAAGTCATTGGCCATGGCTACAAAAAATTTTCGCAAACTTTCCACATGCCTTTCGTGTCCGCGATATTTCAAAGTTCCAAGTTTCGTTACACCCTTAATCAAAAAAAGAATGTTTTCACCGAATTCCTTTTTAATTTCTTCTTCCATTTTTTCTTCGGGGACTTTTATATCTTCTAATACATCATGCAGAAGTCCCGCCACAATAGTCTCTGTATCCATGCCGAGGGTCGTTAAGATTTTTGCTGTCTCAAAAACATGCACAAAATACGGCTCCCCGCTCATCCTTTTTTGCTCAGCATGCGCCATTTCACTGAACTTGTAAGCCTTCACCACAAGCTCCTCGTCTTTCTTGTTTATTTTACCCATTAAACTAATAATTTCTCGAACATTCGGCATTTTTTTATTATACCAAAAAATCAAAAACCCCGCTTGACTAAAATTGGGTATATATAGACTTTTTTATAGAACGCTCTTGAAAGGAGAATTGTCATGTCAGTCATCAGCAGAGAACAAGTTGAAAAGTATTTTAGTACCTTTTGGGCGATATCCCCTGAGAAACTCAAGGATGAAACGCTTGTTTGGTCAGTAGGAGGCGTGGGGACTGCGGTGTATGAGTCTCTTATGGTATTTGGAAAAGAAGTGCATGTTAGGGATCCTGCAAAGTTCACATTTGGCGATCTGGTTCGCCAAGTGGTTTCCTGAAGGTGCCAAACTCCGGTAGCGTCGTCCGCAAGGCACGCTACAGGTTTTCACTTTTTAACAGTAGAAACTTTCTTGTGAGTAAATTCCGCATATGCAGAAATTACTCGTAATCAATATCAATAAAGATTTCAATTTAGCTTGAAATACTTTTTAAATTTTTCATCCCTTAAAATATTTTCTACAGTTAAAATTTCTACAAATTTTCCCACTCCAAAGAAATCAGCGATAAAAATTATTTCATCTTCGCAGGGATATGGACAAATCCATGCAGATTTCTGAAATTGGAAAAAATTTAGATTTTTCAAATGATATCGCAACGATTCTCGTCCTTTTGTAAACCTTATGGGAATATCAAACATTACCAGTCTCCATTTCTTGTCCCACTGTTTTTGTTTCTTAATTTCCATTAATTCAATATTAAAAGCCCTTAAGTTTATTTTTCCTTTTTTAGTAATTTTCACTATAGTTTTTTCATTCTTGTCCGCTATATATTCTATAAGCTTTTGATGCTTCAAGTATGAAATTGCATCTGTTAATTGTCTTTTATTAAAATGTTTTGCGGTTTTAAATTGTCGAAAAACTTGCACAGCATTACCCATAGAAGCCGCGATCAAAACGAGCGCTGGAGTGGATGCAATAGCAAGTACGCAAAGAGCGACTTTAGTTGCTTTTGCTCTGGGTGTGCCAGAATCTAAAAATTCTCTAAATCTTGAAAAATATTCTTTATCCATATAATTGTTTGTGTTGTGAGTAATTATAGCATATGCGGAAATTACTCACAATTTAATCCAAAATCACGGTCTAAGTTTTAGCTTTTCCTTTTTTTATTTTGTGTGGGTTGTGGTAGACAAATATTTCTGCTTGACTAAAATTGGATATATATATAGGCTTTCTTAAGAAGGAGTTGATAAGATGTTTTTTCAAATTTTATTGGTTGTTTGTCTGTGGTTTTTGTTGGGGCTCGTGGGGCACGGAGTGTTTTTTGGGAAAATAAGTTCTCTGGACTATCTGAGAATTTTTGGTGAGGATAGAGAACAAAACCCAAAGAGGATTCTAAGAAGAATCCTCTTAAGTGCCTTAAGAGGGCCGTTTGCCCACGCAGCCCTACGGCACAAGTTGTAACAACCGTGCTTGGCGGAACCGAGCATAAAAGAGGTGATCACAAGCCGGTATCGTCGCCCCGCAAGGCACGCTACCGGTTTTCACTTTTAATCTTCAATCTTTTTAATTTTATCTGGGCGGAAGTTGGGGCAGGATTTATTACTACATCTCTCGGGGATAGTCTTAGGTCACAAATATTTTCTTCGCCGTCGCTCGGAAAATTTTGCGACCCCGACTCAGCATTTTTTCTGCTGAAAAAAATATGCTTCCGTCTCACAAAGACCTCTCAGCGCACGCAGTTCAAACTGCGTGCTTCCTAACTTATCTTCGGTATTTTATGAGGGTTATGATTTACACATGCCTTGTTGCTACACCTTTCTGGGATGGTCTTTGTGCCTTCCATCATCAGACTTCCGCACTGGTCACAGATTTTCCCCGTGGGCTTGGCCTTGATGGCAAATTTACAATCTGGATAATTTGAGCACGAATAAAAAATCCCGAATCTTCCACGGCGTTCGGAGATATCGCCTACTTTACAAGTCGGACAAATCACGCCAGTTCTTTTCTTTGCCTCCTCCGCTTCATCTTTTTTAATAAATTTACATTTTGGATAGCGTGAACAAGAAATAAAACTTCCACCCCCATCTCTTCTTTGTTTTTTTACAAGTTTACCACTCCCAGACTTACCCTTTTTTTCACCACAATCTGGACACATCTCTCCAGTTTCTTCTGGGCCTTTTAATTCTGTGCCATCTAACATTAATGCTCCATCACAATCTGGATATTTGAAACAAGAATAAAATTTACCCCCACGAGAAAGTTTAATAATCATTTTCTCTCCACATTTCGGACATTTTATATTTTCCGGCGCATCGCCCAAATTTGTTGCTTTTTCTAATTTATCTTTTTCCTTCACTTCTTTCAAAAATGGTCCATAAAAATCTTTTAAAGTTTTTTCATACTCTCTTTCACCTCGAGAAATTTCATCCAATTCATCTTCCATTTTTGCCGTAAAGTCATCAGAAATATAATTCATGAAATGTTTCTCTAGAAAATCAGATACTACTTCGCCAGTGTCTGTGGGGAATAATGTTTTTCCTTCTTTGTTCACATAACCCCGTTCTTCTATCGTGCGCATGATAGACGCATATGTAGAAGGCCGTCCAATACCTCGCTGTTCTAATTCTTTAATGAGCCCAGCTTCAGAATATCTGCCCGGCGGTTCGGTGAATTTTTCTTCACTATTTAATTCAAGTAATTTTAGTTTTTCACCAGCCTTACAAATTGGTAATTCTATATCTTCGCCTCGTGCTCCAGTGTCTACAGCGAGCCAGCCAGGAAACAATAAACGCGAGCCGGTGACAGTGAAATCTGGTATAGACCCCTCCTCAGTCCTCCCCTTAGCAGGGGAGGAAGCAAAAATATTCGCGGTAATTTTTGTTTTTAATAATTTTGCATCAGACATTTGTGAAGATACAACTCTCTCCCAGATGAGTCTATAGAGTTTATCTTGTTCATCGTTGTCCGTGTGTAACTTCTCTACATGGGTTGGACGGATGGCTTCATGCGCTTCTTGCGCATTTTTTGATTTAGTTTTATAAATTCTTGATTGTACATATTTATCTCCATGCTCCTTTTTTATAAAAGATAATATTTGTCCCTGGGCTGTAGTACTTAAATTCGTACTATCTGTACGCATATATGTAATATGTCCCGCCTCGTAGAGTTTCTGCGCTATTTGCATTGTGCGAGAAGGAGAATATCCAAGACGAGAGCTTGCTGTCTGTTGAAGAGTTGAGGTGGTAAAGGGTGCGCGCGGGACTCTTTTCTGCTCAGACTCTTTGACATCTTTGACTATCCAATTTCCCGTTTTCCCCACTCGCATTATTTTTTCTACAAATTTTTCTTCCCTCGGTTCTTCGGAACATTCTAAAAGAATCTGGCTCCCCAAGGCAAGACCTTGGACCCCTTTAAGGTCTTGCCTTTTTCCGCCAGCTGTTTCAAAAAGTCCAAAAATTTTCCAAAATTTTTCTGAAATAAAAGCTCGAATCTCTCTTTCCCGTTCCATGATTATCCGAAGAGCAGGGGATTGCACTCGTCCAGCCGAAAGTCCATAACGAACTTTTTTCCAAATGAGTCCTGAAAGATCATAGCCCACCAAACGATCTAGCACTCGACGGGCCTCCTGTGCTTTTCGCAAATTTGTATCAATTTTTCGTGGGTGTTTCAGCGCTTCGGAGATAGCCTCTTTTGTAATTTCGTGGAAAGTTACTCTTTCTATTTTAGCTTTTACTTTCTTATCTTCATGTAAAAGCTCTTCTATGTGCCAAGCGATAGCTTCTCCTTCACGATCAGGATCTGTAGCTAAGATTATTTCATTTGCTTTTTCTGCCAATCCTTGAAGTTCGTGGACGATTTTTTCTTTGCCTTTTGAAATTTCATAACGAGGCACAAAGCCGGCTTCGATGTCTATCGCTGTTTTGTTTGATTTTGGTAAATCACGAATGTGTCCCACGGATGCTCGCACAGTAAATTTATCCGCCGAATTAGAGGAAGCACCTTCAAGATATTTCTCAATAGTTTTCGCTTTGGACGGTGATTCAACAATCAATAATTTCATAATAGTGCTAAGTATTACACGAAATATATTTTTTTAGCAAATTTTAGTTTAAAAACTTGTGCGAATTTCCCCCATATCTTCCTTAATTAGTCCTTTGATTTCCATCACAGATAAAAGTGCGTTTGCTTCGCCTGTTGGCATTTTCATTTTACGAATCAACTCATTTCTTTCCATCGACTCTGTTAATATTTTTAGCACTGATTTTTCTTCAGGCCTGGCATCTTTAAAAAGATTTTGTTGCTTACTACTTTCATCAATTTTGAAACCTAGGGCTTCAAGGATATCATCGCTGCAAGTTATTGGTGTGGCGCCTTGTCTGATTAATCTATTTGTGCCTTTTGAAAAGTCAGAATTTATGGGGCCTGGTACTGCCAGAACCTCACGATTGTAATCTAATGCCATCCTTGCTGTGATAAGTGTTCCTGATTTTTCCTGCGCTTCTATTATAAGAGCTGCTTTGGAAAGGCCTGCGACAAGTCTATTTCGCATCGGGAAAGTATAGTAAGCGGCTTTTAAATCGGGCTCAAATTCTGATATCAGACATCCTCCAGCATCTATTATTCTCTTCATTAATTTTTTATTTGGATTGTAAGATAATGCTACATCAGAAATTCCTGAACCCGGAAAAGCAACTGCAAAAAGTCCTGCGTCTAAAGCTGCCTCGTGAGATAAAGCATCAATACCTGTTGCTAATCCAGAAACTATAGCGATGGGGTATCCCTTCAGTCCGGAAATTAGTTTTTTCACTACATCTTTACCGTAAGTCGTAGCTTTTCTGGAGCCAACTACAGCCAAACACACAGTTCCCTCCGGTGGAAGTTTCCCCCAAAGATAAAGCTTTTTGGGAGGTTGGGGAATTTCGCGTAAATCTTTTGGTATTTTTTCTTTCTCTAAAATTTTTAAATCGAATTTCATATTTTGTAATTATATTGGTTCTAGTATATAATTACAACATGCTAGACATAAAATTCATTCGTGAAAATAAAGAAATAGTGGAAATAGGCGCTAAGAAAAAAGGAGTGAAGGTAGATATCACTCATCTTATTGCGCTTGACGATGAAAGATTGAAACAGCTTAAAGAGGTGGAAGATCTCCGAGCGGAAGTCAATAAAGTTTCCAATCAGATTTCTCGCAACCAAGATGCCGCACTAAAAACCCAACTTATCGAGGAAATGCGCAGTGTGAAAGATGAAATTAAAAAGAAAGAAGAAAATTTGAACACGATAATGGAAGCATGGCGCCAAATAATGCTTCAAGTTCCCAATGTGCCAGATATGACTGTACCAGAAGGAAAGAGTGAGGAAGACAATAAAGAAATTCTAACCTGGGGAGAAAAAACTAAATTTGATTTTCCTTCCAAAGATCATATTGAATTAATGTTGAAACTCCAGATGGTTGATTTTGAGAGAGGCGTGAAAGTTCACGGTTTTCGAGGATATTTTTTACAAAATGATGGAGCCGAACTTTCTTGGGCAGTTTGGAATTATGCCCGAGAGTTTTTTGGGGCAAAAAACTTTATTCCATTTATTGCTCCAGCTATTGTGCGAAAAGAAAATTTATACGGCACAGGACATTTACCAAGCGGAGCAGAAGATATTTATCAAACTCAAGATGGAGATTATTTGTCTGGTACGGCAGAAATACCGATGATGGGATATCACAGCAATGAAATTATTCCAAAAGAAGAATTGCCGAAACGATACCTAGCCTTTTCTCCATGCTACAGACGAGAAGCAGGGGCGCATGGGAAAGATACGAAAGGACTTATACGGATGCAGGAATTTTTTAAACTAGAGCAACTTATCCTCTGTGAAGCAAATCATGAAGAGTCGGTTAAATATCACGAGGAAATAAATAAAAATTATGAAGAATTTTTAGAGTCGCTCGGAATTCCTTATCGTCGCTTGGAAATTTGCACCGGAGATTTGAAAACTGCTCAAGTAAAAAGCTACGATACCGAAGCCTGGATTCCTTCACAAAATCAATATCGAGAACTTTCTAGCGCATCATACTATCACGATTTTCAATCCCGTCGTTTTAATATTCGTTATAAAAGTAAAGAAGGCCCTTCTCTCTTTGTTCATTCGTTAAATAGTACGGCCGTAGCCACTCCCAGAATCTTGGTGGCCATAGTGGAAAATTTCCAGCAAGCGGACGGCTCAGTTAAAATTCCAGAAGTCTTGCGGAAATACATGGGCGGAAAAGAATTCATAAAGTAATATAATGAAGCGAAATATTTTAAATTCTCCACGACTTTTGGAATTAAAAAAGCGCAGGCGCAGGATTATTCTGAATAAAAGTTTCTTCTGGGGGGTTTTATTTTTGATAATTTTTACCGGACTGTCTTTCATTTCGCGCTTAGATAGTCTGAATATCTCTGGAATAGAGATCGTTGGTAATAAATTAGTCGACACTGAGATTGTGAAAGAAGTCGTTGAGCAAGAATTGATGGGAAATTATTTCTGGATTTTTCCAAAGACCAATATATTATTTTATCCTAAAAATGATATTAAAAAAGAATTATCTACTAAATTTAAAAGATTAAAAGATATAACATTTTCGACAGGAAGGAATAAAGTGCTTGAGGTATCCGTTACGGAAAGAGTCGCATTATATATGTGGTGTGGAGTTGTTTTTGAATTTAATAATGATAAAAGTTCTCCATGCTATTTCTTGAACGAAGATGGTTTTATTTTCGACGAAGCGCCGTATTTTTCTGGAGAAGTTTATTTTAAATTTTATGGCGCAATTAATTTAATTGGAGATATACCCTCCGGGTCTTCTTTCTCGCCTGATATTTTTCAAAAATTAATTTTATTTAAAGAAGCTCTGGAGGGTATGGGACTGAAACCAGCATCATTGTATGTGCAAGAAAATAAAGACATTAGAATATTTCTCTCTAGTTCCAATTTACTCACCGGACCGGAAATTATTTTTAAAACCAATGCGGATTTTCAAAAAATAGCCGAAAATTTACAGGCGGCGCTCACCACCGAACCCCTGCAGGTCGACTTTCAGAAAAAGTATTCTTCGCTTTTATACATTGACTTACGATTCGGAAACAAAGTTTATTATAAATTTAGATAATGAAAAATTTCTGGAGAAAAATAAAAAAACCGATTTTTTGTTTGGCTCCTCTGGCAGATGTGACTGACTGTGCCTTTAGGCAAATCATTGCCAAATATGGCAAGCCAGATATTTTTTTTACTGAATTTGTTTCGGCTGATGGCCTAGCGCATCCAGAAGCGCAAGAAAAACTTTTAATCGATTTAAAATATTCTGAAAATGAACGGCCGATCGTGGCGCAAATTTTTGGAGGAAAACCAGAAAATATAAAAAGAGCGGCGACTCTTTGTAGGGAACTTGGTTTCGATGGGATCGATATTAATATGGGTTGTCCGGATAAGGCAGTGGAAAAACAATGCGCTGGGGCGGCCATGATGAAAGATTTTAAACTTGCTCAGGAAATAATTCGAGCGGCGAAAGAGGGTGGAGGTGGGTTGCCGATCTCTGTTAAAACTCGGATTGGTTACAACCCGCCTTCGCCTAAAAGCTTCGGACGGGCAGGCAAAAATGATTATTTATTGGATGTGGAGTGGATAAAAACTTTATTGAATGAAGACCTGGCGGCGCTTACTATACACCTTCGCACTCGCAAAGAAATGTCTAGTGTCCCGGCACATTGGGAATTAATGAAAAGAATTATTGAAATTCGCAATGAAATAAAAGTGAAAACTTTAATTATAGGAAATGGAGATGTCGAAAGTATTGACGACGCTAGGAAGAAATATAAAGAAACTGGTTGTGATGGTGTAATGTTGGGTAGAGCAATATTTGGTAATCCGTGGCTGTTTGCTTCGAAGGAATATATTTCTAAAAGCAATCTGTCTCCGCAAGCTTGCGGAGCGAACTTCTCGGCTCGTCAGCCTGCGAAAGGCTTTTATAAACATATTCCTTCTACGCCAGAGAAACTACGAGTTATGCTCGAGCACACGAAACTTTTTGAAGAAATGCTTGGTCAGCATAAAAATTTTGCCATCATGAAAAAACATTTTAAAGCTTATGTGCATGGCTGGGACGGCGCTAGAGAATTACGAATGAAGTTAATGGAAACAGAAAATGCGACACAAGTGGAAACTATTATTAATGATTTTTTGGCCTAAATCTGCTAGAATGTTTTTATGCACAACTTAGCTTTATATCGAAAATATAGACCGAAGACTTTTCAGGAAGTTCTGGGACAAGACCACATTGTGAAGGTTTTAGAGAGCTCTGTTTTGATGAACAAGGTTTCCCACGCATATCTTTTTGTCGGTTCTCGTGGTACAGGCAAGACCTCGGTAGCGAGAATTTTCGCCTCTAGTATTGGCGTATCTGTGAATGATCTTTATGAAATAGACGCCGCTTCAAATAGGGGAATTGAGGATATAAAAGAACTTCGAGAAGGCACTCGAGTTTTACCTTTTGATTCAAAATATAAAGTTTATATTATTGACGAAGTACACATGCTCTCGAAGGATGCTTGGGGCGCATTGCTGAAGACCCTAGAAGAACCACCGAAGCATGTTATTTTTATTTTAGCTACGACCGAATTTCATAAAGTACCCGAAACTATTATTTCTCGTTGCCAAGTTTTTGTGTTTAAAAAAGCTGGAGATACTCTCTTGAGAAAAATGTTGCTTGATGTCGCAAAAAAAGAAGGCTTTGAATTAGATGCGGGTTCGACAGAACTTTTGGCGATATTGGGCGATGGATCATTCAGAGATGCTCTTGGTGAACTTCAAAAGGTTTTAAATTTTTTTAGTAAGGATAAAAAAATCAAGAAAATAAAAACTGAAGATGTAGAGAAAATAACCGGCGCGCCAAAAATAACCTTAGTAAATGATTTTATTTCTGCTCTCACCGAGAAAAATTTAGAAAAAGGAATCTTGACCGTGCGGAAAGCTTCCGAAGGGAACCTGGATATGAAGTTATATTTCAAACTTATTATTGTAAAATTTCGCATGGCGGTCATTCTGCGATATGCGCCCAAAATTCAAAATGAAATGATGGGAGATTTAGGAGAAGCTGATTTAGAATTTTTAAAAACATTACTCAAAACAGACAAAGAAAGCATGCTTCGCTCTACGGCACTTGCAATTTTACTTGAAGCATACCAGAATATCGACAACTCCTTCATCGCCGAACTCCCGCTCGAACTTGCGCTTGTTAGGATAATAAGTGGGGATAAATAACTACACTTTGAGTAGGTTA
>JBBUEH010000001.1:29306-33791 GCA_038078255.1 Patescibacteria group bacterium | reverse complement strand
TGGGCTGAGGGTTCAAAAGAAAAGGAATACAAACCGGGCTCGACTTTTGCCTTTTCTAATATGGATTCGAAGATGATCCAAGTGCTTCTTATTTGGCTTTTTAAGGTGTGCAAAATTAAAAAAAATATGCTAATCTTTAATATATTTCTTCATGAATCTAGTCGGAATAGATTAGGGGTAGTAAGGAAATACTGGTCTAAAGTTACAGGTTTTCCAGTGGACAGGTTCAAAAGTGTTTACTGGAAAACAAATAAATTAAAAACTAGCCGTAAAAATACGAAAGAAAAGTATTACGGAGTTTTAAAAATTAAAGTAAAAAGGAGTTCATGGCTGGTTCGCAAAATAGCAGGTTGGTCAGAAGGGATTTTTGAAAAAGTAACAAATAAATAATTGTCGTTACTGCTGGGAGATCGTCTAATGGCAGGACTCCTCCCTTTGAAGGAGGCTATCTTGGTTCGAATCCAAGTCTCCCAGCAGTGATGAAAATTATTAAAACCATTTTGAAGCCGTGAATCTTGGTTCGAATCCAAGTCTCCCAGCAGTGCAAAAAATTAACATCTCAAACGACCACCCCTAGATCTTCAACTCCCATAAAAATAGAACCACCTCCCGTTTCGATAATTACTGAAATCAACATCCCAACTGCGCCAATCACACCTTCTTCTAATAATTTTACGCTTGCAATAGCCATAGGGGCTGTTGCGTTGGGTATACTAGGATTCTTTGGATTAAAATTTAAGAAAAAGAAAAAACAAGATGAAGAAAAAGGCGATTCAAATTGCTTAAATTTTAAGAAATTAATGGAAGATAAATTAAATGAACTTACGGATTTGAAAGGGCAGTTGATAAAATTAACGAAAGATCAAACAGTTGAACAAATAAAAAATACTTTAGCAGAAACAACAGCAGGTAAGTTACTTGTTTCTGTTGAAGAAAAGAAAAAGCAATTTGAGAAGTTGAAAGAATTATATGAGAAATGTATGCTAGATTTTTCTATACCAAAAACAACTCTTCTCTTTTTATATAAACCAAAAGAAAAACAAATTCTTTTGGGAATGAAGAAACGGCGTTTTGGCGCTGGTAAATGGAATGGAGTGGGGGGGAAATTATTGGAAGGAGAAAATTTGACCGAAGCATTAATTAGAGAAGTATTCGAAGAAATAAAAGTAAAAATAAATTCTAGCGACTTGATTCAGGTGGCGACCTTAGACTTCACCTTTAAAGATAACAAAAAATGGAATCAACAAACTCATGTATTCATCACAGAAAAATTGCAAGGTGAGCCAACGGAAACCGAAGAAATGAATCCGACGTGGTATGATATTGATAAAATACCATATGAAAATATGTGGATTGATGATATTCATTGGCTACCGTTAGTTTTGGAAGGAAAGAAAATAAATGCCTCTTTTAATTTCAATAAAACAGGGGATAAAATTCTGGAAATGAAGATCGAAGAAATTATTTGACTCAAAATGTTTTTCAAAGTATACTCAAAACAATAAAACTATATGATAGATAAAAAAACAAAATCTAAAAATACTCTAAAGAATCTGGGGCAGGGAATTACTTTTGATGACATTCTTTTGGTGCCGAATTACAGCGAAATTCTACCCAAGAATGTGGTAACAAAAACATATTTAACAAAAAATATTTCATTAAATATTCCATTCATGTCGGCCGCTATGGATACAGTAACAGAAGCCAATATGGCTATCGCTATGGCCGAGCAGGGTGGCATTGGGATTATTCATAAAAATTTATCTATCGAAGATCAAGCCAAAGAAGTCGAACGAGTGAAACGATATGAATCCGGACGAATTGTAAATCCAGTTACCTTGCCCATTACGGCCACAGTGGGTGATGCATTTTCGATTCAAAAAAAATATCATTTCGGCGGTTTCCCAGTTTTAGATAAAAACGGCGCCCTCGTAGGTATTGTCACCAATCGAGATCTTCGTTTTCAGAAAGATGAGTCTCTTTCGATAGAAAAAGTTATGACTACTAAATTAATCACCGGCGGACCCAATACGAGCATCGAAGAAGCGCATGATTTATTTAACCAGCACGCCATTGAAAAGCTTCCTCTTATTGACAAAAATAACAAACTTGTGGGACTCATAACCTACAGAGATATTGCCAAGAGCAAGGAATATCCCAACGCTACGAAAGATAGCCTTGGTCGGCTCTGTGTTGGAGCCGCTGTTGGTGTGGGTAACGATGTTTTAATTCAAGTCGACGCTCTGGTGAAAAGTGGTGTGGATATTGTTTGTGTTGATACCGCTCATGGACATTCAAAAGGCGTACTCGAAGCTGTTAGAAAAATTCATCAAGCGTATCCAAAACTCGATATTATTGCTGGAAATATTGCCACGGGGGAGGCGGCTAGAGATTTGATTAAAGCTGGAGCAAGTGCTGTGAAGGTCGGCATTGGACCGGGTTCAATCTGTACCACCCGAATTGTTTCTGGTGTTGGCGTGCCTCAGCTCTCTGCCATTTCTGCTGTTTATGAAGTCTGTAAAAATTTAAATATTCCAGTTATTGCCGATGGCGGAATCAAGCATAGCGGGGATGTAGTTAAAGCGCTGGTTTTCGGCGCTGCTGTTGTGATGGGTGGATCTATGTTCGCTGGAACGGACGAATCCCCGGGAGACACCATCACTATGAGTGATCAAAAATTTAAAAAATATCGTGGCATGGGTTCGCTCGGCGCCATGCAAAGAGGGTCTAAAGATAGATATTTTCAAGAAGATCAATTTGATCCAATTAAATTAGTTCCGGAAGGGGTTTCTGGACATGTTTCGTACAAGGGCGCTCTTTCTGAAATTATTCATCAATTCGTGGGTGGATTACGCGCAGGCATGGGATATCTCGGAGCAGAAAATATTTCAAAATTACGAGAGTCTTCTTACTATACTATAACTTCGGCGGGACTCAACGAGAGTCATATCCACGATATTTTCATGGTCAAACCTGCGCCCAACTACAAAAAATGAAATCAAAGATTACTCCGATTATAGGATTACAGTGGGGAGACGAAGGTAAGGGCAAGGGTGTGGCTCGCATTGCTTCTAGTTTATCTAAAAATGATTTAATTGTGAGATTTCAAGGTGGCAATAATGCTGGACATACTATTTGGCATGATGCTAAGTGTTATGTTTTTCATTTAATTCCGTCGGGGGTGTTCGGTCGGGCACAAATACACCTCGGTGCTGGTATGGTCATCGATCCATCTGCGCTAGAAAAAGAAACTAAAATAATACCAAGGGAAGTTTCTTTTTTAAATAGATTGACGATTTCTCCACATGCTATTTTAGTTATGCCTACACATTTACTTTTAGATTCCGTTTCGGAAAAAGTAAAGGGTAAAAAAAAGATTGGTTCTACTGGAAAAGGAATTTCACCTTCTTATACCGACCTAACCTTGCGTCGTGCTTTGAGGGTTGGTGATATTTTTCAAAATGATTTTAAAAAAAGATATACAATACTTAGAGAGGAACATCGGGAAACTTTGAAAAAATCTTTTAACCACAATGTTAAAAAGGAAGAATTAAAAGAACGAGAAAATAATTTCTGGAAGGGTATTAAATTTCTCCAATCTCTTCAAGTCATGAATTCTGCAGAGATAGTTATAAAAGTGTTAAAGAAAGAACGAAAAGTTTTTGCTGAAGGGGCGCAGGGGGCTCTTCTGGATGTTCGATTTGGACATTATCCATTCGTTACATCTTCGCACACTATTGCAGGTGGTGTCAGTACGGGCCTTGGTGTGCCACCCACATTGGTGGGTGAAGCTATGGGAATTTTCAAAGCTTATGTCACAAAAGTGGGAGAAGGTCCTTTTCCAACGGAACTTGGAGGAGAAAAATCTGCCATCTGGTGTCGAGATAAAAATTTCACAGAAGAAAAAACTAAATTTGCACATCCCGATCCAAATAGCCAGGATGAATTTGAACAAGGAGTAGCGCTTCGGAGACAAGGATGTGAAATAGGTGCTACGACGGGGAGACTCCGTCGTACGGGGTGGCTGGATATTCCTCTTTTAAAATATACAATAAGCATGAACAATGCGACAGAATTAGTATTGACTAAACTTGATGTACTCGATAATTTTAAAAAAATAAAAGTTTGCACACACTATATTATTAATGGCAAAAAAACTTCAGAAATCCCCTTTGATATTTCTAGGGAAAAAATAAAATGTATATATAAATCTTTCCCTGTCTGGAGTGGGAAGTTGTCAGACTTGGGAGCTAAGCTCCCAAGTGAAGCATTAAATTATGTAAAATATCTCGAAAAAACTCTCGGTGCAAAGATTATCTATGTCGGCACCGGCCCCGAAGAGCATCAAGTAGTGGAGCGGTATTGGTAAATAGTTGAAGTATGTCAAAGAGTCCCTTTGACATTTAAATTTTGCCATTTATTTTGCTATTATTTTGGCTATACAGTCAGCCAATTTCTGTGAATCGTGTCTAATAAAACTCCTTA
>JBBUEH010000001.1:2847-29206 GCA_038078255.1 Patescibacteria group bacterium | reverse complement strand
TAATAGTTTCCAGGACCAAGTATTATGTAGTCCGCCTCTAAAATTGCCTTTTTTGCATTTCGATTTAATTTTACCTTGTTTTTATAAAAAATCTTCTCAATACCTATTTTTTGAATTTCTGAATGATTGATTTTATTTTCTCCCTCAATTATTTTTCCATTTAATAATTTTATAGCGAGGGTTGCTTTATTCCTCGTTATAGGAATCACAGCCCCTTTGATTTTTAAAATTTCTGAGGCAATTTCCACTCCTTCTGTAAAATTTCCTGTGACTTTTTCTAAAGCAGAAAGAAAAATATTCCCAAAGCTGTGTCCTTTTAGTCCTCCATTTTCAAATCTATAATTCATTAATTCTCTTACCGTATTACTATGTTCCGACAAGGCTACTAGGCATTGTCTTACATCTCCTGGAGGCAAAACCCCCAACTCGTCTCGTAATACTCCAGTAGAACCGCCATCATCAGCCATCGAAACAAGGGCAGTTAAAGAAATATTTGGAATATTTTTAAGTCCAGACAGTACAGCATAGCTTCCAGTACCTCCGCCTATCGTCACGATGTTTTTCATTACATTTTAATATTAGCATTAAAAACAAAATCAAGCAGTTTGTTTTCTACTCTTAGATATACTATTATACCCTCATGATTTCTCGAATATATGTGATGCTAAAAGAGGGAGCCAAAAAGGCGGATTCATACCTTCTAGAGGGGAAAATCGCCAAGACAGACCTGGTTAAACTCGCCGAGGCGCTGACTAACCCGATTCTTGAAAAATATTATATTAATGAATCTCCATGGGTGGGAGATTTTTCTTGTGCGATAGAGATAGGTTTCAAACCCGGAGTGACAGACAATGTCGGACATACGGTTAAAGAAATTGCGCAAGATTTACTGCACCTAAAAAAAGATCTGTATTTCGAAATTTATACTTCAAAAATATTTTTTTATAAAAGTAGTCTAGAAAAAGTCGAGAAAATAACTTCCACTTTATATAATCCCCTGATTGAAAGGGTAAATATTATTAAGATAAAAGCTGGGAAAATAAATTTACCTACGAAGACGCCGAAGGTGGTTCTTAAAAAAAGAAAATCAGTTATAAATGTTTCCCTAAATTTATCGAATGAAGAACTTGTAAAAATTGGTAAGGAGGGGATCATGGACCTGAACGGCAAACACAGGGGGCCGCTAGCGCTTGATTTAACGTCTATGCAGACCATCAAAGCACATTTTGAAAAATTAAAAAGACAACCGACAGACATTGAACTTGAATCTTTGGCCCAGACTTGGTCTGAGCATTGTAAACACACCATCTTTGCGAATCAAATAGATGACATCAAGGATGGTTTATATAAAACTTACATCCAGGGCGCAACGAAAGTAATTCGAAAGAAAAAAGGCAAGCGAGATTTTTGTGTTTCTGTATTTTCAGATAATGCTGGCGGAATAATTTTCGATAAGAACTTTCTGATCACGCACAAAGTTGAAACCCATAACAGCCCTTCCGCCTTAGATCCATTCGGTGGAGCTATTACGGGTATTGTGGGGGTCAATCGTGACACCATCGGCTTCGGCCTCGGCGCTAAACCGGTCGCTAACACTTACGGATTTTGTTTTGGACAACCAGATGATAAAAGACCGCTCTTTCGTGATCAAAAAATAACCCAGAAAATGCTTTCACCGGGAAGAATTATGGACGGCGTCATCAAAGGTATCAATGTCGGAGGAAATTGTTCTGGTATTCCAACTCTTTCTGGATTTATAAAATTTGATGATAGATATAGAGGCAAGCCTTTGGTTTTCGCTGGAACGGTTGGCTTAATTCCTAGAAATTTGCCCAACCCCGGAGGAAAAACAAAATTCTCGCATGAAAAAAATGCTAAGGTGGGTGATTTAATTGTCATAGTTGGCGGAAAAGTAGGACTGGATGGAATCCATGGCGCCACATTTTCTTCAGTTACCATGGATTCAAGTTCTCCCGCCACAGCAGTGCAGATAGGCGATCCAATTACTCAAAAAAAATTAAGTGATGCCATCGTGAAAGAGGCACGGGATTTAAATTTATACAACAGCATTACCGACAATGGCGCTGGCGGATTGTCTTGTTCGGTGGCCGAAATGGCAAAGGAATCAGGAGGAGCAAAAGTATTTTTGCAAAAAGTTCCAACAAAATATCCTGGTCTTCGCCCTTGGGAAATTTGGATTTCAGAATCGCAGGAACGAATGACTCTCGCTGTGCCAAAAAATAAATGGAAAATATTTAAAAATTTAATGGACAGTCGGGGAGTAGAAGCTACGGCTATCGGAGAATTCACAGATTCTAAAAAATGTATTGTTTATTACCAAAGAAAAAAAATCCTGGATTTAGATATGGAATTCTTGCATCATGGATTACCTAAACAGCATTTAATAACTGCTCCCTACTTGGAGGTTCTTCCTCCAAGTGGAGGAAGAACCTCCAAGTATTCTTCTTACACAAAAATTCTAGAAAAATTATTGGGAAATAATAATCTTAGTGGTTTTTCTTTTATCTCCGAACAATACGACCACGAGGTTCAAGCATCTTCCGTATTGAAACCTCTTTCAGGGGCTGGTCGCATCAACACCGAGGCTCAAGTTTTCCGTCCAGTCTTAAATTCAAAGAAGGGAGTTGTTCTCTCTTGTGGAGTTTATCCTTCATACGGAGACATTAATACTTATCACATGGCCGCTTGTGCCATAGATACTGCAATCAGGAATTCCATCGCTTGCGGTGGTAAGCTTGCTCATTTAGCAATCTTGGACAATTTTTGCTGGTGTTCATCTTTTGATCCCAAACGATTGGGACAGCTCGTGGATGCAGTAAAAGCTTGCTATGACCACGCAGTAGGCTATGGCACGCCGTTTATTTCTGGAAAGGACAGTATGTTTAATGACTTTAAAGGTTACGATGAAAGGGGAAATCCTGTTGCCATTTCCATTCCGCCCACACTTCTTATTTCTGCAATTAGTGTCATGCCCGACTTATATAAAACTGTTTCACCGGAATTTAAAAACAGTGGGGATATAATTTATTTATTAGGAGAAACCAATGATGAGTTGGGGGGAAGTGAGTATTATAAAATGCTCGGTGTTGTCGGAAATACCGTACCCAAAGTAAATATAGAAAAAAATCTTAAAACCTATCGTGCATTAGAGAAAGCAATACAAAAAGAATTATTAATATCTTCAATTTCTGTAACTTCTGGAGGATTTGGAATTGCGCTCGCTAAAGCATGTGTGGGTGGAATGATTGGATGTAAGGTTTTTATAAAAAATCTACCCGGAAACTTCTACGGAGGCAACGCCTCCGTAGGTGTTAAACTTTTTTCTGAAAGTCAGGGTAGAATTTTAGTTTCTGTAACTCCTAGAAATGTTGCTCAATTTGAAAAAATAATGAAAAATATTTCTTATGCTAAAATAGGAAAAGTTGGAAAAGATGGGAAATTAATAATTTTAGACAAGAAAAAAGTAGTAGATACTGATGTCAAAAAGTTATACAAAATTTATCATAAGTTTTCTGAAGGTATGAAGTAATAAGTTCTAACGAACTTTAAAATGAAGAAATTATGAGCGATATTGAAAAATTATTAAAATCAACCCCGGAGACTGTAAATCCAATTCCACCTCCTGCGGAGTTTTCACCTATTACTAAAGAAGATTTAGTAGAGATTCATAGTTTAAATACAAGGTTGTTTATTTTTTTTCAAGGAGAAATTCCGGGAATTAAGTTGTTTACAGGTACAGGTGATACTGTAGGTACAGAAAATATATTCTATAATTCTAGGATCACTTTCTATCAACTCCTATGGGCAATGGCAATAACTAAACATCCATTAATTAAAGAAATAGTAAAACCTAAATATGATAAATCAAAATTTGATGCAAAAATTTTAGTGGAACAACAAATAATGGCTGGAATGAAAATTTTAGATTTAGGCTGTGGTCCAATCCCAGTATTTGCAAGATGCGCTCGTGCCATGGGAGCTGATGTTTGGACTGTCGATTTAAAATCAGCCGAAGAATTTTCCTTTAATGAAAATTCTTTTACTCTAAAACAAAGAGCTTTAGAAATCCAAAAACATATCCAGCTAGACTTGAAGAGTGCTGAAGCAATAAATATTATTAGACAAAGATCATTGGGTAATTTTAATTTAGTGACTGAGGCAAATTTAGATTATATAGACGAGAGTGCGTTCTCTGGTTTTGAAGGAATTAATGTTTTGCCTTTGCTTAAAAGGGGTGGAGTTTCAAATAATTTAGATCAATTAACATTAAAGGAATCATAATTTTATGAAACCAGAAATAAAAAATTAAGTATATAATTACTTTATGCACAAAAATTTTGATAGTTGGAATAATTTAAAAAAGTTAATTAATAAAAAAGAAATCAGCGATGAATTTAATTTTCATGCTGGTGATGTGTGGTGGACAACACTTGGAGTGAATATTGGTAAAGAAATTGATGGAAAAAATGAAACTTTTGAACGACCTGTACTTATTTTAAAAGTTATAAACAAACACACTTTATATATTTTACCACTTACGAGCAAGGACCACTTCGTTGATAAGTATCATTATAAAGTTAAGTACGAAGATGGTGGCAATGGGGTTGTAGTTTTTTCACAAGTTAGAGTAATAAGTTCAAGTCGATTATTAAGAAAGTTGAGTAAAATTAGCAGAAAAGATTTATTAAAAGTAAGTAATCTTTTTATGTCACTTTTCCCATAAAATCGAATACCCGCACAAGGCGGGTATTCTCGGAAGTCCCGAAGGACATCAATAGATACATTATATTATAATAAAACATTATGTCAAGCAAAAAAGTGGAAAACCGAATGTGTCAAAATTGTAAAAAAGATTTCGTAATCGAGTCGGATGATTTTGGATTTTATAAAAAGATGAATGTGCCAATGCCAGAAAATTGTCCAGAGTGTAGACAGCAACTTAGAATTCTGCATCGTAACTTTAAAACTTTATACAAAAGACCCTCTAGTAAATCGGGAAAAATGCTTGTTTCTATGTACAATCCCGATGTGCCTTTTCCTGTTTATGATATTTTGGAATGGTGGGCAGATGATTGGGATGCGACATCGTACGCAATGGATTTAGATTTATCGGTGCCCTTTATACAACAACTGGGAGAGCTTTTCAATAAAGTTCCTCGTTTTGCCATAATGAACACCAAAAGCAAAAATTGCGAATACTCAAATATGGTTCTAAGATCAAAAAACTGTTATTTAATTTTTGGTTGTATCGAATCTGAAAACTGCGCCTATGGTCATATTATTTGGAGTAGCACTGACTGTATTGATAATCTTTATTTATTTAAATCAGAGCTATGTTATGAGTGTACAGATTGCCTTGTCTCAAATAGATTACTCTATTCGCAAGAATGCGAGGCGTGCGTAGATTCCATTGGTCTCTTTGATTGTCGGGGTTGTACGAACTGCATCGGTTGCGTTGGCTTGCGTCAGCAATCATACAATATTTTTAATAAAAAAGTTTCACAAGAAGAATACAAAGAATTTTTACACACACATCCCATTACTGATAAAAAAAATATCGATTATATTTTAAATCAACAAAGAGAATTGAGAAAGAAAATCCCAACACAAGCAGTATTCGGTTCTCATAATAATAATGTTTCCGGAGATCATCTATACAAGGCTCACAATTTACAACAATCTTTCGATATAAAGGGTGGGGAGAATAGTAAATACTGTTATACGGGAGGTGATACTGTTGAAATATATGATGCGTCATTTTCCTTTGGTAATGAATATTGTTATCAGATATTAACTTGCGGAGGCAGTAGTAATATAGTATCTTCTCATCTTGTATTTGATTCCAGTCATGTGTATTATTCTCAGTTTTGTTATAACTCAAAAAATATCTTCGGTTGCATAAGTCTCCGTAATAAAAATTATTGTATTTTAAATAAACAGTACACTAAAGAAGAATATGAAAAATTTGTGCCACAAATTATTGAAAATTTAAAAGAGAGCGGAGATTGGGGAAATTTTTTTCCTAAATGGATGAGTCCATTTGGTTACAATGAATCCATCGTCAACGAATATACCCCACTTACTAAGGAAGAAGCTCTGGCGCAAGGATTTAAATGGCGAGATGATATTCCTAGTACGACCGGTCAAGAAACTATAAAATTCGAAAATTTACCAACAGATCCAGCCCTATACACAGACGATTTAATGAAAGAAGTTTTTGCCTGTGAAGATTGTCAGAAAAATTATCGTTTAATCAGCAGAGAAATAGGATTTTATAAAAGAATGAAGTTGGCGCTTCCCAAGAAATGTTTTAATTGTCGACATCAAGCCCGGATGAATACTCGCAACCCAAGAATATTAAATGATGTTGAGTGCGCTTCGTGTGGTACGATAATCCAAACAACATATCCTAAAGAAAAACAAAAAATTTATAAGATTTTCTGTGAGAAATGTTACCAACGAGAAATTTGCTAGATAACACAATGATAGCTACCGCTTCTATTGTGTTAGTATGAAAATTATGAAAAATAAAAAAATACATTCGCATAGCTCAGCACCTACGGCCAAAATTATAATCATGTCGGGCTATGGATTAAACTGCGAGGAGGAGACCAAGTTTGCTTTCGATTCGGCGGGGGGAAGCGCCGACATTGTGCACATTAATGATTTAATTAAAAAACCAAAGATGCTTGCGCAGTATCAGATTCTTGTTTTTCCCGGAGGATTTTCTTATGGTGATGATACTGGAAGCGGAAAAGCGTATGCGAATAAATTTAAAAATCATCTCTCAAAAGAACTACAAGAGTTTCTAGATGGCGATAACCTCGCCATAGGTATTTGTAATGGATTTCAAATCATGACAAATCTCGGAATCTTGCCGGGAGCGCTGACTTATAATAAGAATGTAAAATATATTGACCGGTGGGTAGATTTAAATGTTGTTGGTAAAAGTCCGTGGTTAAAAAATATTAAGACAATCTCTCTTCCCATAGCTCACGGGGAAGGAAAATATATTATAGATAAAGAAAATCCACCAAATATTGCTTTTAAATATATAAAAGGTGAAATTTGTAATTTCCAAAATTTAGAAAAAAATCCAAACGGCTCGGATTATGACATTGCGGGAGTTTTGGGGTATAATGGCAGAGTTCTGGGAATGATGCCCCATCCAGAGCGGGCAATGTTTGCTCACCAAAGTCCGCTGTGGTATATGAATAAAAATAAGAAAAAAGTGGGAGATGGTTTACAAATTTTTATAAACGGAATTAAATATTTTAAAAAATAAATAATGCATGACCTCAAAGAAAAATGCGGTATTGTTGGTATTTATGGAAAAGGTTTGCCTGTTTCAAGGCTAGCCTTTTTTGCTTTATTTGCCTTACAACACAGGGGACAAGAAGCATCCGGTATTACAACTAATGATGGAAAAAAATTTCGTACTCACAAAGGCGCAGGGCTCGTATCTCAGATATATACAGAAAAAATGATAAAAAGTCTGACAGGACATATAGGCATAGGACATAATAGATATTCAACTTCGGGTGGAGGAGCGCTTAATCACGCTCAACCAGTCGTAAACACTAACGCCTCTTTTGCTCTTGCTCATAACGGCAATTTACCAAGCGTGAAAGCTCTTGAAGAATTTCTTTTTTCAAAAAAAGCATTACAAAAAAACCGCATGGACTCAGAGCTCATTGCTGATGCAGTTCATTTCCATCTACAAAATGGCAATTCCATTTCTGTTGCGGTTAAGAAAGTTTTTCCACTTATTACTGGCGCTTTTTCTTTAGTAATGATGGACAAAGACACCTTAGTCGCTGTGCGAGATGTTTATGGCATGCGACCGCTCTCGCTTGGATCTATTGGCGGGGGATTCGTAATTGCTTCAGAGACATGTGCCATACAAACTATCGGCGCAAAATTTATCAGAGAAGTACGCCCTGGAGAAATGATTGTGATAAATAAAAACGGATTGAAAAGTATCAAATTAGCAACAGCAAATCCCAAGCATGACATCTTTGAATATGTTTATTTTGCCCGACCAGACAGCATACTTAGTGGAAAATTAATTTACAATGTACGAAAAAATTTCGGTAAAGCTTTGGCTCATGAAGTGAAATTAAAAGTTGATGCAATTGTGCCTGTGCCCGATACAGCAATGCCTGTAGCTTTAGGATACAGTGAAGCCTCGGGAATTCCCATCGAAATGGCCTTAGTCAAAAATCGTTATGTACACCGAACTTTCATTGAGCCGGATCAAAAATCTCGTCGAAATAGTGTTGCTCTCAAACTCATCCCTCTGCCCCAAGTTTTAAAGGGTAAAAAAATCGCAGTCATAGATGATTCTATCGTAAGAGGAAATACATGCAAAAGATTGGTTCGAACACTTTTTAAAGCAGGCGCTAAGGAAGTGCATCTTTTAATTTCCTCTCCGCCGGTACGGTTTCCGGATTTTTATGGAATTGACACACCAAAACAAAATGAATTAATTGCTTCACATAAAACGATAGAAGAAATTCGTAAATTTCTCGGAGCTACAACACTTCATTATCTTTCCCTCGATGGCTTAATAAAATCTATTGGTCTTCCTAAAAATCATCTTTCAATTTCATTATTTACGGGCGAGTATCCAATCGATTTAAAAGAGCGATCGAATGAAGTAAATTACAATGTCCCAAAGGAATAAAGTAAAATTGGTACTTCTGGTTCATGAAGGAAGTACTCAAACCAATCTCAGGGCAATCAGAGAGAGTATTGAAAAGGGAAGCATAAATGCAGAAATTTCTGCCGTGGTTTCTGATAGTGAAGATGCGATGCCGATAATAAATAGAGTATTGCCATATTACATATGTCTCGCTGGTTGGAAAAAAATTATTCCTGAAGAAATAATCAAGAAATATGCAAATAAGATCTTGAATATACATCCGGGCTTAATTCCAGATACCTTGGATGGAAACATCTTAAATCCTGACAATACAGAAGCTTTATGGAACAAGGGTATGTATGGCAACAAAGCTATCAGAATTTCTTGGATAAAAAATCTTCGTTTGCTGGATCGTCTATTCATTTTTTGACTACCAATTTTGATTTTGGGCCGGTCTTGGGTAGAACTTTTGAAAAAATTATAGAGCATGATAATGTAGAATCATTATATTCACGCCTAAAGAAAAAAGAGAATGAATTATATGTGGAGATTTTAGAAAAATTATGTGGTTGAATGTTAAACACCGAGTGTTTAACATTTACAAAATATATGGCAAAACAAAAAATTTTAATAATCGGCGCAGGGGGTGGACGGGAACATGCTTTGGGATGGAAAATTGCACAATCGCCAATGGCAGGTGAACTATTTTTTGCTCGAGGTAATGCCGGCACCGCAAATTTGGGAACTAATCTGGATATCAAAGAAACTGAAATACTAAAGCTGATTGAATTTGCAAAAAAGGAAAAAATTGACTTAACACTTGCTCTTTCAGATGACCCTTTGGCTCTTGGAGTTGTAGATGAATTCAGAAAAGCGAGTCTGCGAATTTGGGGACCGACGAAGGCAACGTCAAAACTCGAATGGTCAAAAGCATTTTCTAAAGATTTCATGCGCCGACACAATTTACCGACTGCGAAATTTGAAATTTTTACTGATTTTGATAAAGCAAAAAAATATGTCGAGAGTCAATCACTCCCAATTGTTGTTAAAGCAAGCGGACTGGCCTTGGGAAAAGGCGTTGTCATTGCTAAAACTCAAGATGAAGCCATTAGTGCGCTTGAAAACATGTTCGTAAAAAAAAGTTTTGGTGAGTCTGGCAATGAAGTAGTGATCGAAGAATTTTTAACTGGTCCAGAAATTTCGATCCATGTATTTTCTGATGGAAAAAATTATAAAATATTTCCAAGCTCGCAAGACCATAAGCGAATCGGGGACGGAGATGTGGGGCCGAATACTGGTGGAATGGGCGTGATTGGACCATTGCCATTTGTAAGCCAAGAGATGATGCAAAGAATTGAGAAAAAAATTGTTGCTCCAACTTTACAGGCGATGCGAAATGACGGCACGCCATTTGAGGGAATTTTATATCCGGGATTAATGTTGACAAAAGATGGTCCGAAAATTCTTGAATACAATGCGCGATTTGGTGATCCAGAGTGTCAAGCCTACATGCGACTGCTTGATTCTGATTTATTGGAAATTTTAAATGCCTGTGTTGATGGAAAATTAAATGAAATAGAAATAAAATGGAAAAAATTATTCGCTTGCAATATCGCCCTAGCTTCTGGTGGTTATCCGGGGAGTTATGAAAAAGGGAAAGAAATTTTTGGAATTGCTCCCCTCCTTGCGGAGGAGGGGGCGGGGGGTGGTAATTTAAAAAAACACCACCTCGCCTTTGGCACTCCTCCTCAAAAAGGAGGAGAAGATGATATAGTCATCTTTCATGCTGGCACAAAAATCGTTAGGCAAGGCCTAATAACGACCAACGGGGGGCGGGTCTTGGGAATAAGCGCCACAGGCAACACTCTAGAAGAAGCCCTTGAAAAGGCGTATAAAGCGATAGAAAAGATTTCATTCGAAGGTATGCAATACAGGAGAGATATCGGCAAGAAGGCGCTTGCTTTATCAGCCTAATTTAGTAGTATAAGGTATGCTAAAAAATAAAAAGGTGGGGATAATTATGGGTTCGGATACCGATCTGGCGATATTCGCAGAAGCGGCAGGAATCCTCGAAGAGTTTGGCGTAACTTATCAAATGACCGTGGGTTCGGCTCACCGATCGCCGAATTTAGCGCATAAATTTATTACTACCGCTAAAGACCGTGGAATGAAAGTCATCATTGCTGGCGCCGGAGGAGCGGCGCATCTGGCGGGAGTTTGCGCATCGCTGACAACCCTCCCCGTTATCGGCATACCCACTAAAACAAAAAGTCTGGATGGACTGGACTCGCTTCTCTCAACGGTGAGCATGCCTCCGGGAGTACCTGTCGCCACCGTTGGAATAAATGCCGGCAAAAATGCTGGAATCTTAGCTCTCCAAATCCTGGCTCTTTCGGATAAAATTTTAGAAAAAAAATTAATTTCTTACAAAGAAAAGTTAGAAATAGATAATCAAAAAAAAGGCGAAAAATTGGAAGAACTCGGATATAAGAAATACTTGGAAAGATAGAATATGTCAGAGTTAAATGAGTAAATTTTCTAAGAAAAAAAAATATTCTCAAGATGGCGTAGATGTTGAAGAAGAATCTTTATTTAGTAGTTTTGCCGGTTCTGTTTGTAAAGCGAGTTATAAAAATTCTCCTTTTGTAAAAGTTCATGATTTTTCCGGTGGAAATTTCCGTGGCCCTCGCCCTTTTAATTTTAAAAATCTTCCAAAGGGATATATGATCGAAGCCTCAACAGATGGCATCGGCACTAAGGGCATAATTCATGACGCAGCAAAGACACATCACCTGGCAGCATATGACATCATCGCCATGTGTGCAAGTGATATTACTCGCTTTGGTGGAATTCCTCTAATTTTTGTAAATGTTTTTGATACTTCTTCAATAGGCAATGCGGGTGATGTGGTTAGTAAAATTTATAAAAGTGCGATACAAGGTCTCGGCGATGTCGCTAAACAAAGTAAAATAGTTCTTTTGAAAGGTGAAACTGCGCAGATGGGAGACGCCATCGGTTCAGAAATTGCGAACTCAAAAACTAAATTAAATTGGTCTGGTACGATGATCGGCGCTTATCATAAAAATAAAATGATTACGGGAGCAAAATTAGCACCCGGACAAGTGATTATAGCGCTGAAAGAAAATGGTTTTCGTTGTAATGGCATAAGTTCTGTCCGTAAAGCTCTAAAAACAAAATTCGGCAAAGAATGGTGGAAAAATCCTGAAGCCAAAGAAAGCATAAAATTAGCTGCCACGCCTTCGGTACTTTACGACACTTTCGTAAACACGCTGCATGGCTGGTTCAATAAAAATTTCAAGCCCGAAATTCCAATTCACGCTGTTATTCATCTCTCTGGTGGTGCTTTCAAAGAAAAATTGGCAAAAGATTTACTTTTTTCACGAAAACTTTCCGCCGAACTTACAAATTTATGGGAACCGCCAAAAATAATGCGTGAATGCGCGAAGTGGCGGGGACTTACAGACGAAGAATTTTACGAAGCTTGGCATGGGGGACAAGGTATGCTATTAATTATAAATAAGAAAAACGCAGACTATTGCATAAAAAGAGCAAAAGATTTCGGAATAGAAGCAAAAATTGCAGGAAAAATTACAAAAGAAAAAAATTCGCAAGTTTCTATAAATTCTAAATTAACTGCTGGGAAAATTATTATATATAAATAAAGTAAAATGATCTTAGAAAAAACAAATTTCACAAACTTAGGAGAAAAGTATGTCGGCAAGGTGCGAGATGTTTATATTCAAAAAGACAAAGTTATTATGATTTCCACCGACAGATATTCGGCTTTTGATCGCAACTTGGCGCTGATACCTTGTAAGGGGCAAGTGCTAACACAAGTGAGCAAGTTTTGGTTTAAGCAAACGAAAGACATCGTGTCGAATCATGTTTTGGATTGCCCCGACCCAAATGTCGTGGTAGGAAAAAAATGCGCAGTATTGCCGGTGGAAATGGTGGTGCGTGGATATGTCACGGGAGTAACCGGAACTTCTATTTGGACTTCATATAAAGAAGGAAAGAGAGATTTTGGAGACTTTGTTTTACCAGATGGTATGAAAAAAAATCAAAAATTAGAAAAACCGGTATTGACTCCAACAACTAAACACGAAACACACGACAGAAATTTAACAAGCAAAATGATTCTTGAAGAAAAATTAATGTCACCCGAGCTTTGGCAAAAAATTTCAGACATTGCGCTCCAGCTTTTCACTCGTGGACAAGAAATTGCGCTCGAGAAAGGATTAATTTTAGTAGATACAAAATACGAATTCGGACTTGATGATGGGGGGGAAGTAATTCTGATCGACGAAATTCACACCCCGGACTCTTCTCGTTACTGGCAGGCAAATTCGCACCAAGATAGAATTACGAAAGGGCTGGAACCTGAAAACTTTGATAAAGAATTTCTCCGTTTGTGGTTTAAAGATAATTGCGATCCATACAAAGATGAAAAATTACCAGAAGCACCGGCGGAGATGGTAACGGAATTATCTAGAAGATATGTGAAAATTTGTGAGCAAATAACTGGAATTCCTTTCGAAATCGAATCCGGAGATATTGAAAAGAGAATAGAGAATAATTTAAAGAAATATCAAATATAAATATGTCCCTAAATTCAATTTCACCCATAGATGGACGATATGAGAAATACACAAAGGATTTAGTCCCTTACTTCAGCGAGGCCGCTTCGATGAAGTACAAAATTTTGATGGAATGTGAATATTTAATTGCTCTTTCAGAAACACTGGATGTGAGAATGCGAAAATTAAATGAGAAAGAAAAAAAATTGATTAGAGATGTTTATGAAAAATTTTCTTTGAATGATGCCAAAACAATTAACGATATTGAATTGAAGGGTTATAAAAACATTCAAGCTACCAATCACGATTTTAAAGCAATAGAATACTTTACAAAAGATAAATTAGAAAAAACTAGTTTGAAAGATTCTCTAGAATGGATTCACTTTGCTCTAACTAGCGAGGATGCGAGCAACATTGCTTATGCTCTAATGTTAAGTGAGGGTTTGCGAGATATTATTTTACCCGCAGTGCAAGAAGTCACAAATGAAATTGGAAAACTAGCAAAATTAAATAGAAACATTCCGATGCTAGCGAGAACTCATGGCCAGCCAGCCTCTCCCACAACTCTTGGTAAAGAATTTAAAATTTTTTATTCTAGACTAGAAAGACAGCTGAACCAGCTAAAAAAATATCACCCCCAAGCCAAATTAAATGGTGCTACTGGTAACTATAATGCGCTTGTTGTTGCTTACCCAAAAATTAACTGGATTAAATTTTCAGAAAAGTTTATTAAACAAATAAATCGTCAAAGAAAAAATAATCTGGAGGCAAGTCTTTTAACCACTCAAGTTGAGTCGAGCGACAGTTACATAGAGCTTTTTGATATAATCCGCCGAATTAATACTGTTTTAATAGATTTTAACCAAGATGTTTGGAGATATGTCAGTGATGGTTGGATTGGACAAAAAATAAAAGAAGGAGAAGTGGGTTCTTCAACCATGCCTCATAAGGTGAACCCTTGGTTTTTAGAGAATAGTGAAGGAAATCTAGGTATTGCAAATTCGTTATTTGAATTCTTTGGAAGAAAGTTGCCCGTGTCTAGATTGCAGAGAGACTTATCAAACTCCACAGTACTGCGAAATATCGGAACTGCATTTGGACATTCTTTAATAGGATACAAATATCTTATAAACCAGCTCGGCAGACTACAAATAAATAAACAAAAAACTTTAGAAGATTTAAATAAACACCCAGAAGTAATTGCGGAAGCGATCCAAACTATTCTCAGGCGGGAAGGAATAGCTATGCCTTACGAAAAGTTGAAAAAACTAACTCGGGGCAAAGAGATCACGCTCGACGATATTCATAAATTTATTAATAATTTGGAAGTTAGTGATAAAATAAAGAAAGAATTAAAGAAAATAACTCCAGAGAACTACACCGGCCTAGCGTCCAAGCTTGCTTTAATGTTATAATACAGCTATGAGTTTCAAGAAAATTATCATTATTGCATTTTTAATATTTACCACTGTCCCAATATACAAAATATATGCCGCTATTCCTGTGGGAGAAAAAAAGACGATCACCGATGCTCTGGGCACGAAAACAACTACCTCGTTATCAGAAACCGTTACTGAAAATAGCGCCATCAAAAAAATTACAGCATGGGTGGTCGCACACACTCCCAACTTTATAAAAACCGCAGTTTCTCAAAGCGTAACTATGCTAGAAAAGTTCCGCACTGGGAGTTTCAACAGTGGATACATCTTTTATCCCGTTTTATTTATTTTCCTTTACTTTCTAATTCGTTTTGTTTGGGATTTTTTCTTTTATTGATTTTTTTGTTGTCTTTTTACCAAGAGCGTGTAAGATAAGAGTATGCTTTTACGAATCTTGGCTTCTGTCACACTCTTGTTTTCGATCCTTTTTATGCCCCTTTGGGTATCTGTCGTTTTAGCCTTTGCCGGTATGGTTTATTTTCCACTTTTTATTGAGACTGTCTTTTTGTTTTTATTTTTAGACCTCCTTTATGGAGTCAAGGAGATTAGATTTTTCGACATAACTTTCATCTCTTTTATTGCTGGAACTCTGCTTTTATTAATCTTAGAAACTCTAAAAAGGAAATTGAAATTTTATCCTTCATTATCGCTTTGACTTTATAATCATGAGAATTTTTAAAAAAAAGAAGAAAAAGTCTACTCTGGATCTAGATGAGATTTTTCTTGATTCAAAAAATTTAGAAAACTTCGACCGACAACAGTTCGAAGGCCGAATCGAAAAGCCCATAGCTAGAAAGACTGTTAAGTTTGTGGGCGCTTTTTTTGTCCTGATGATTATTGTCTTCGGATCTCGTCTAGTGTATCTTCAAATACAGAATGGCGAAGACCACAGAAAAAGAAGTGATAATAATATTCTAGAAAAAATAAATATCTTCACCGAAAGGGGAATAATCTATGATAGAAACAAGAAAGAATTAGCCTGGAACAGAAACGACGGCAAAGTCTTGGACTTATATACTCGAGCATACCTCTCGCCCGGATTTTCGCATGTTTTGGGATATGTCAGCTATCCAGCCAAGGATGAAACAGGAAATTATTGGCAAAACGAATTTATCGGCAAAGATGGACTAGAAAAAGAATACAATGACAAATTGATGGGTGAAAATGGTTCTAAAATAATAGAAACAGATGCCTTAGGAAAAGTTCATTCAGAAAATATTATTAACGCCCCAAAAAAAGGAGACGACTTATTAACGACCCTTGATTCCCGAATACAGATGGAACTATTTACTCTGCTTAGAAATTCAGCAGAAAATTATTCTTTCAGTGGAGGAGCAGGAATTATGATGAATGTCAGAAATGGAGAAATCCTAGCTTCAACAAGTTTTCCGGAATACAATTCCGAAATTCTTTCGCTCGGTAATGATCTAGGGGAAATTAACAAATACATCAATGATCCAAGAAAATTTTTTTTAGATCGAACAATTTCGGGACTTTATACTCCGGGTTCAATTGTAAAACCATTTCTAGCCTTAGGAGCGCTCATGGAAGGAATTATTGACCCAGCTAAAAAAATTCTTTCCACTGGTTCTATCTCCATTCCAAATCCATATTTCCCAGACCAAAAAAGTATTTTCAAAGATTGGAAGGCGCACGGTTGGACAAATATGATAGAAGCCCTAGCTGTCTCGAGTGATGTATATTTTTATACCATCGGAGGAGGATTTGAAGATCAAAGAGGAATGGGAATTGCTAATATTGAAAAATATACGAAACTTTTTGGCATTGGGGAAGCGACTGGAGTTGATTTACCAGATGAGAAAAATGGAATTATCCCAAATCCGGAATGGAAACTTAAAAATTTTAGAGGTGATCCATGGCGTCTTGGAGATACTTATCATACTGCCATCGGACAATATGGATTCCAGGTTACCCCGATAGAAATGGTACGGGCCATAACAGCAATTGCTAACTCGGGTATAATTCTCACTCCACATTTTATACTTGAAGAAAACAGTAGCTCTGAATTACTGAGAAGCAAGGCCTCTCAGTTGGAGATTAAAGAAGAATATTTTAATACTGTGCGGAATGGCATGCGCCAAGCTGTCACTTATGGCACAGCGGTCGCCTTAAATGTACCTTTTGTTGAAGTAGCCGCCAAAACCGGAACTGCGCAATTAGGTGTAGCTAAAAATAAAATTAATTCATGGGTTATTGGCTTCTTTCCGTATGAAAATCCTCAATACGCTTTTACTATTATGATGGAAGCGGGGCCAGCGACTAATAGCGTCAATGCATCGAGTGTTATGCGACAGCTTCTCGACTGGATGTCTCAAAACACCCCAGAATACTTCGAGGTATTGCAAAATTAAATGTGGTATAATGGGGAAGTCGATCGTTTTATTAGGTTAATTTTATTAAAAATATATGAAAAAATATTTAAAGTTTGGTTTGGTATCTTTTGTTTTTGTGGTTTTGGGATTTGCAGGAGTGAAGGTGTTTGCAGAATCTATTAATTCCGGTCCCGGGTCGCTTTCGTCTGGAAATGTGAGTCCGATGATTGTAAACATTGGCCCTTCCGGCAATGTGCTTTTGCGTGGGAAAATTGTGTCGGTTGGCACTGATACAATCAATGTGAAAAGTTGGGGTGGAAGCTGGACAGTAGAGGTAACTCCCGCCACGAAAATTATGAGCCCTACTAAGTCTCTAGCAGACTTTAAGGCTGATGATATCGTCGGGGTAATGGGAGAAATGTCTGCTGATGGAGATTTCATTATTAATGCAAAAATAGTTCGAGCCTGGGGAAGGAGGTCGGATAGTGATCATGATGGTATTCCGGATAATCAAGACAACGATGATGACAACGATGGAGAGGATAATCGTAAGGATTTAAGACGTCATGACTTTGATAATGACGGCATTGTTGATTCTTTGGATACGGATGATGATGGTGATGGAGTACTGGATACAACAGATAGCATGCCATCTGACAGAGATAATGATGGAATTCCTGATTTCAGAAAAAGACATGGAAGGAATTTGTTGGAATTATTAAGAAATCGTGATCATGATTCGGATGACGATGATGATACAGACAAGGAAGATGATGATAGTAATTCAAATTCGGGAGGAAGCAATTAAAACTTTCTGAGCAGAGTAACGTAAATACCAAATTCACTAGGCAACGCCTTGTAAAACTACAAGGCGTTGCCTAGGTATTTTGTGTGTTCATGTTTTTTTGTTAGTCATTATTTTTAAGCCAACCAAAAAGTTCTTCTTCATGACCAAGTGGATTTGTAAAATATGAAGGAAATTGCGATGGACTAATAATTTTAAATTTATTTTCTTTATATTCTCTTAAGCTTGAGTATGGATAATCGAAAACATATTTCAAAAGCCTTTTCACATTTTGACCCCTGTTTTCTTTCCAGTTCTTATCGATCAGTTTTGCTGGATTAAGATGTATGTATGAATAAAGATATTTCAAATATGTATCCTTGTTTGCATGAATTGATTTGAAAACTCCCTCATATAATTTTCCAGTTCGTTCATATTTTTTATTAAAATACATAGAATATCCAGTCATGAGCTTGAGCATGTATTTAGAAATGCCACCTTCTATTTTTTCATGAATAAGAATATGGAAATGATTCGGCATTAAACAATATGCTCCTATCTCAACTATTGCCTCTTCTCTGTCAAAGTTCTCGTCAATATCTTTTATTCTGACGCTTTTTGCGGTATTGCAAATATACATTAAAAATAAAAAATGAGCGTAATCATGTTTATCTAAAAATATGATTCTTTTTTCGGTGCCACGGTTATATAAATGATAAAATTCACCTGGAGCAAAAGATTGTTTTCTCAGACTCATTTATAAAGCATAACATAAAGCAACTACACAAGGCAACGCCTTGTGTCGATTCTGATTCTGGGTGAGATCATTAAATCTTCTTCGCACAAAAAAGCCCCCGTTCGGGGGCTTTTTGAGAATCAACTTAATGATTTATTTAGCGAGTGACTTTAATATTATTTGTTCCAACTGGTACTTCTCCGTCAGCAGCAATCGTAAGTCTCCCTCCGCTAGTGATGGTTTCAATTATCAAATTATAGCTAGTATCAGTAGTACTTGTGGTTGATGGATCAAATGGTAAAGCTGCTATGTAAGTTGGAGCTAAGCAATCAAGACCTATTTTACCTCCAGTAGCAGCACTTGAATCGTTGTAAATACTAAAAATTTGTTGACTTGAGGTAGCAACTGGAAGTGTTGGACAAGGTGGTGAGCTAGGACATTGTAAAGTTGTGGCACCAAAAACACCTTTACAATCTGCGATTTTTTGTCCAATTGCATTCGAAATGGCATTTATGCTACTCACTCTTTGAGTATCTCTAGTTTGCGCAAATTGACGAGCTGGGTTAATGGCAATCAAAACGATAGTTGCCAATATTGCAATAATACCTATCACGACCAAAATTTCAATTAAAGTAAATCCACTCTTCTTGTTTATTTTCTTTAAATTCATAAATTTTTAAAAATTAATACTTATAATTTCGACTTGTTAAAATATTTAATAATATATTGAGAAATCTACCATAGAACTGATAATTTATAAAGTGCCAAACTCGGCGCTAATTCTTTATATCTCTTCCCAAGAAACAACAGCCATGTCGTCGCTCGGATCAACTTCGATTTTAAATTTTGTAATGTAATTTTTGTAATCTGTTTGAACATTTATAATTTTAGGAATACTTAGGGAAACAGATTCTATTATGCAATCGTTGCCGTCTACGCTCACAGATTCACCGCCGGCCGGGGGAAAATAGCTAGGATTATTTACTAATTTAAGAATCGCTGTATCGGCGCAAGCCTCAGCTAGGGCAGAGCTCTTTTCTTTTAATTCAGCATCTAAGATATTGAAACGACCAAAGAATGAAGTCTGACTCAAATTGACCGCAATCAAGAGCAAAATGACTGAAATAATTACAGTAGACATCAAGGCGATAAATCCAGCATTCGTTTTTATTTTTCGTCTCATCATTTGCGGATGTATTTAGTAATAGTAAAAGGAATTTCATTTATTTTCACGGTTGCCTTAATGCCAGCGGGGCCAGCGCCGGAGGCCGGAATAAATTCAAATTCTAGCTCAGTCGCTTTGACATTTTCCGTGGTGATGAAATCATCGGGTCCGGTACTTTCTTCTATTTTTATTTTTGTTCCAACGAGTGTAATCTCTATTTGATTGCCATCATATTTCGTTACTTCTAGATTATTTGTTGTGCCTGCAAAAGGGGTGGTAATAGTTCCTACTCCAGTCAATGCCCAAATAAATTTCCGTATCACGAAATTTCCTTCTTCTTGGGTGGTACTTTTGATGCCAAGTTTTCCAGAATTATCAATTAGTTGAAATGCTGTCACAAAAGCAGTTCCCAGAAGAAGAGAAAAAAGCGCAATGTATATGATAACTTCGATCAAGGTAAAACCTTTGTTGTTTTTAAATAATTTAGGGTACATAATAGATTTGAAGAAGGACACTTCCTTGTTCCAAAGTTTCGTATATAAATTGATCTTCATAATCTATACCTGTCCCTTTATTTGATGCATTGTATGTTCGAATATGTGAAAGATTTGTTGTTGGATCAGCATTGTAAGTTTGAAAATCTTCATTACTGTCATTTGTGACCATATATGCATATGTGCCAACAATACGAAGCCCCATAGGGTTTTCGCCTACTTCTTTTTTTGCTTTTTCAGTCAGTGCTGTAAAAGAATTAGTTGCATCAAATGCAAAGAACTCTTCAGCACTATTTGTTTGTCGTCCTATGTATAAAAGTTTTGATACTGAAGAGAAAAAGACAGAATAAGCATCGGCGCTACCGGTCATATTGAGTGAATACATTTCATTCGCAACTCCTGCGGTAGTAACATCAAATACGCCGACTTCTTTTAAATTAGAATCAGCAGCCATATAGGCAACTGTGTAATTCGTACCCCCAATATTTTGATCAGTAACAATTATGTCGTTTACTGTGCGATTTAAATTTTTTGTACCAAATTTGGGTAAAGGATTGGCTGTTGGGTCAGACACATCGAAAATATGTAGTTCGGGTCCTGCAGTTTCTTTAGTTGTTACATAAAGCCTCTCTTTATAATAATAAACTCGATAACCTTCTGGTTCGGAACTTCCTCCGACTTCTGGTAGATTTATATTCCGAATAAAAGTTGGATTATCAACATCAGTAACATCAATAATTTGCAGTTGATTTGTGGCTGTCTCTTTAACTATATATGCATAAACTTTGCCCGTATCCGGATCTTTTGCAACATCTATATCGTTTACTTCAGATCCAACATTATAGCCATTTATTATTTGAAATGGATTTGTGTAGTCCGTTACATCTACAAAAGCCAACCCCGGACTATCTTGAAGAGCAATAAAAACTTTTTTATTAAAGACATCTAATCCATTTGTTTTTTCACTTCCCATATTTAATTCACCACCAATTGTAAAACCTGGTCCAGGAGGCACAGCAGGGCAATCTCCGCCTAAAGCTAAGGCTTCCGGAATATTTACTACTCGACTAAAGAAATTGATGTTTTGAGGTCGGTTTGCTTCTGTGGTCCAAGTAATTTTAGCCTCAACTTGCTTACTGCATGCTGTGGCTGCAAAGGGGTCAACAATTATTTGTTTTTGATAAATATCATCATTTTCAATAGATGAAGTTTCGACAGACGCAAAATCTTCCCGAGAATCTGCTCTCGCTTCTTCGAGTAAGGCCTGCGCTTTAGAGATTGCTTCATTATTCGTTTCAGAATCCACCGCCATGGATTGATTGCCAAAAACGACTAGAATCACAGCGCTCATACATAAAATAAGAATAGCAAAAGCCATGAGAATTTCAAGCGTCGCCATGCCTTTATTCCATTTTCTACCAATTAATTGCGCCTTCATTGTTTATTATTATATATGCCGATTTAATACCATCCGTTAGATGAATAGTGGCACCAGTTGTATTTCCTGTCAGTCTCTTAAAAACAATTTTAGCTGGAGTGAATGTTGAAATAATATTTACATTCGCCGGAATGAGTTCACTACCAGCAACAAGGCATGTATTTCCTTGAAATATAACATAATTTGGAACTACATAGCACACTCCGTGATCATCATAAAATAAATTTGCCATCGCTCGGCTCCGAGCCCGACTCAAGACACTTACGATCGTAGATTGTTCGGCTCGAAACGAATCACCCTTGAAAATATTCAAATCCACCACCAGGCCAAAACTTAAAATCACGCTCATGATAGCAATCACCACAAGTATTTCAATCAGAGTAAATCCTTGATTCCGTCGATGGGTCATATTTTATCTCGGGGTTAAATTTTGAGTAATACTATAAATCGGTGTGATAATAGAAATAGCGATGAAGCCCACCATGATGCCCATGATAATCATCAGCACAGGTTCGATAAGGGTTGAAATGTTTTTCGTAAATTCTTCCACTTCACTTTCGTATAACTCAGAAATATAAATAAAGGAGTTCGACAAGTTTCCTGTCCGTTCTCCGACAGAAATTATCTGCGTTAAGACATCAGGGAAGAGGTCTCGATGCTTGGCCAGATATACAGACATCTGCTCCCCACGATTCACAACTTTCACTATTGTTTTAAATTCTTTTTTATAAACTAGATTGCCCGCCACTTTGGTCGTTATCTCCAGAGTTTCTCCCACCGGTATGCCACTTTTCAAGAGGAGTCCAATGGTACGAGTTGCATTCGCCAGATTGTAATTTTTCACCACATTTCCAATAGTTGGAATTTTCATAATAAATTTATCAAAATAAAAATGAAAGATTGGAACTTTCTTGATCGCCACGATGCAAGCTATCGTCAGAACAGCTAAAAAACCAACGAGGGTTAAGCCATGATGAATCAAAAAATTACTCATAAATATAACCATGCGAGTAGACAATGGCAGGGCAATGCGCAGACTACTGAAGACGGGAGTAATCTTGGGAAACAGATACACCATCAAGAATCCTGTAATGGCGAAAGTCGCCACCGTCACCACCGCCGGATAGACGAAGGCTCCTAGGATTTTTTTCCGCAAAGCATTTTTCTTTTTTAATTCTTCAGCCAGATAAATAAGATTATCGCTTAGAATTCCAGTAGATTCTCCGAAAGAAATAATGTTAATAGAAAAGTCACCGAAGATGTGACGGAATTTTGTTAAACTAGTAGAAAGATATTGACCATTTGAAACATCTTGAATGACCGTGTCAAGAACTGTCACATAGCCACTTTGCCTTGTTTGATCCCGGATCATCGTGAGGCTCTCGAGCATTGGCACACCGGCCTTAATCAAAAATGATAATCGTTTAATGAAAAAGGTCTGATCTTTAATCGACATTCGCACGAAAGAAGCATTCTTTAAATTTTTAAAAATCCGAGTGAAAGAATTATGCTTTTTCTGTGTCGGCTTTTTTGAATCCATCCCTTTATTCATGAACAACTCGTAAAATTTCTTCTAAGGTTGTAATTCCTCTTTCCACTTTCTGGAAACCATCTTCGAACATTGTTGTCATCCCACGACCGATTGCTAGATTTTTTATTTCTGAAGCTGATGCTTTGCGAAGGATCGCTTCCCGAATAACATCGTCGGCAACAAGCACTTCGTTGATACATATCCGACCCTTGTATCCAGTGTTGTTGCAATTTCTACAACCTTTGCCTTTATAAAATTCATGATCATCTCGAATTAATCTGCCAAAAGGTGTATCGGCTAAACTTTCTTTTAATCCTGGATTCATTTTTTGTTTTTCTTTGCAATCTTTGCAGATTTTTCGCACTAATCTCTGTCCGATGGCAAGGGACACGGTAGAAGCAACGAGATATTCTTCAATCCCTATATCCAGCAGTCGAGGCAGAGTAGTGGCGGCGTCATTGGTATGGAGCGTCGAGAGAAGGAGGTGTCCAGTCAAAGCAGTGTTCACTGCAATGTTCGCTGTCTCTGTATCACGAATTTCTCCCACCATCACAATATTCGGATCTTGCCTCAAGATACTCCGTAGGCCGTTAGCAAAAGTAAGACCGTGTCTAGCGTTAACTTGAATCTGCTCTATCTCGTCAATAGAATACTCTATCGGATCTTCAATAGTGATGATGGAGACTTCTGGAGAGTTCAACATTTTAATCAGAGTGTAGAGGGTAGTCGTTTTCCCAGAGCCCGTAGGGCCGGTGGCTAAGATCATACCACTTGGCTTCTTTAGGGCATTTATAATTTTCTTTCTGTCGCTCTCGCCAAAACCCAGATTTTCTAAACTGAAATTTTCTATTTTGTCTGAAAGTAAACGCATCACAGCATTCTCTCCATGATAAGTAGGAACAATAGAAACACGCAGATCCACAAATTCGTTCGTCTCAGGAAAAGTGTAACGAAATCTTCCGTCTTGAGTTGCTTGATGTTCGTCTGTGCGAAGCTGAGAAAGAACTTTAATTCTTGAAATTATTTCTGAATAAATATTCTTAGGCAGCGAATACGAGCTCTCGAGCACACCATCAATCCGAAAACGGACTCGAACGGTTTTCTCCAACGGATCAATGTGAATATCAGATGCATTGACCTTGCAAGCGTATCTCACTAGCTGATCTACGAGGTTGATAATTGAAAGATTGATTCCTTGAGCTAGTTCCTGTTCAATAATTTTATTAAATTCATTCATGAAGAAACACAATATATCAAAGATGTATGTTTTTAGCAAATTTTAAGTGATTTCCATAAAGGACATGATAATGTCAAATAAAATAATCTGATGTCCAATATAACTTATTTTTTAAGGACTTATTCACACAAAGACTTGACATTTATTTTTTCAATGTTAATATAACTTTTGAGGTTCTGTTTGTGTTTATTATATGTCTATTAATAATTTTTATTTATCATGAAAAAAATACTTTTGTTTATCATAATGTTTTCTTTTACTCTTGGAGCTGTGGGAGGAATTTTCCCGAAATTTGCTAAGTCAGCGGAAAATCCTCAATGTAACGAAAAAGAGTGCCCTGTTCCTCCTACCATACCGCCTGTTGTTATAAATTCATGTCCAGTTCCGTCAATCCTTGGTGATACAACTTCTAAAACTATAGGAAATGCGCCAGAAGGAGAGCAGAACCTGCAACTAGTCCTCGATAATGCATCATACACATTGAATGTTAATTCTGATCAAAAACAATTTCAGAAATGGGATGTCAATGCAAATTCGACAGTTCAAATTAATGCAAAATTTATAAATAAATTTGCTGGATATTCTTCTGTTTTTGGTTTTTATAAAAATGGTGATTTGAATAGTTTCACTCCTATTTTCAAGACTGAAGCTATAGCTGGATACGAATCAACACCATTATCAACCAGTGGACCATTCGCCATTAACACAGGTAATGCTACTTCTATTGGCTTTGCTATAAAGACTTGGAACGGAATAAGTCCTGCTGGAACTCTTGCAACAGAAAATTCATTCAATACAAATGGAAATGATCAAGTTGTAGTCTACAATCCTTTTTCAAATAAATATATTCTGGGATTTGAGGACTTAATAAATGGTGATGACGATTTCAACGATCTTGTTGTTGAAATAATTCTTTCTTGCGAAGAAATAGAAAAAGAACCAGAAAATTCAGCTCCAACAGCAAACGCAGGTCCTGATCAGATTATCACTCTTCCAACTAATTCTGTAAATCTAAACGGTACTGGTACGGACTCTGATGGAACAATTGCTTCCTTCGTTTGGACTTCTGTTTCTGGTCCTTCGACAATAAATCCTAATGATGTTGAAGATCCTACGGCCTCTCCACTCGTAGCGGGTACTTATGTATTTAAATTAACGGTTACCGACGACGATGGCGCAACGGATGATGATGAAGTGCAAATAACTATAAATCCTGCAGAAGTAATTACTAGTAGCGGTGGTGGAGGTGGAGGTGGAGGTGGAGGAAGCCGTCGAAAACAATGTTCTGATAATAGGGATAATGATAACGACGGATTAGAAGATGAAGCTGATCCTGGATGTCATTCTGATGGTAATGCAAATAACTCTAACTCATATGTTCGATCTGATAATAACGAACAAGATGGTCAAGTCTTGGGCGCTGAAACTTCTTGTGGAATTTATGTAGATAAATTCTTACGCAAAGGTTACCAAAATGATGTGGACTCGGTCAAAGAAGTACAACAATTCTTGAATGATTACATGAATGCAGGGTTAGCTCTGGATGGGGTATATGGTCCACTGACCGAAGCCGCAGTAGAGAATTTCCAGCTGGCTCATGCTGAGAAAGTATTAGCTCCTTGGGGCATAACAGCTCCGACTGGTATATTCTATCTAACTACCCAAACAGAAGTAAACAACATTATGTGTCCAACTCTTGAATTACCAATTCCTTCTAATTTAATCCAATTCAGGGATAATCCGCAAACTCCGAGAGCTCTCCAAATCTCGAACAACACCAATAATATCAATATGAGTCTCTTCCCGAGCTTCTAATCAATACTGAAAAACAAAAAACCCTGTCGTAAACAAGCGATAGGGCTATTTGGTTTTGATGTCTTTTAGTAATTTATAAAGGACATAGATAATTCTGTGTCCAATAGAAAAATATTATGTCCTT
>JBBUEH010000001.1:0-2747 GCA_038078255.1 Patescibacteria group bacterium | reverse complement strand
TTTCTTTATAGTATAGCTTTAGGGCTTTTTTTATGCACACTTTATGCACAGATACCATTTGACATATAGAAGGGTCAGGGATAATCTATGCCAATAGAAAGGTAAATCAAGATTCTTGCCGGGAACCAAGAATATACAAAAAACGAAAGAAAGAGAAAAGAATTAATTGGCGAATCTGGTTTATGTTAAAGGCAAATTTAAAAAATCAATGTTTACTTAACAATAAGAACAAAAACCGCAGTCCGGAACCTTTCTGGCTTGCGGTTTTTGTTTTTTAAAAAAGCAAAAAGATGGTCGATAAATTTTTTAAATTTTTTAATTCTTTTATCCCCCCATCCTATACTTAAAATGTTGAGTGTAGGAGCGAGGGGTTAAGGAGTAAAAGATATTATTAGCAATTATTAGAAGTTAATCCCGACGTAAAGTCGGGACCCCGACCCCAGATATTTATTTGGGCGTCGGGGTTAACAAGCAAAATTATGAAAAAAATATTATTAAGTTTAAGTATGATAGCGGTCGTGGGAGTGGTAGTGGCTGGCGCAACAGGCGCATTTTTCTCTGATACAGAGACATCCACAGGCAACACTTTCACAGCCGGCGCAATAGATTTGGGAGTAGACAATACTTCTTATTACAATGGTGTACTTAATCAAGGAACAACATGGACTATTGATTGGGATCTTTCCAAAGGTTCAGATGGTCAATCAGAAGTTCATCAGTTCTTTAATTTCTTGGATTTAAAACCAGGAGATTGGGGTGAGGACACAATTTCTCTTCATGTGAACAATAACCCTTCTTACCTTTGTGCTGACGTAACATTGAGAACAAATGACGATAAGAGTTCAACAGAACCAGAATTGGCTTCTCCGGATGTTGCCGAAGATCTATTGAATTTCTGGGATGGTGAGTTGGCTGGTCATATAAAATGGTACTGGTGGGCTGATGATGGAGACAATGTTTATGAAGAAGATGAAAACTTACTTAACGATGGCGTTGCTTTTCCAAATCAAGCGGGAACTTACCATGTAGCTTTGGCTGATAAAAACACAAACGTTTGGGGTTTGACGGATACTGTTGATGGAGATGGAGCTCCTATCCCTGGTGAACGACCTTTCTATATCGCTAAAGCATGGTGCTTTGGAGATTCAGAATTTGAGGCATATGAACCTTCTGATGATATTGGACCTATAGACACAAGTCCTGTGGTTCGACCTGTGAATTGCAGTGGTCTAAATGAATCAAATATTACCCAAACTGACGGTATGACCATGGATATTGCTTTCCGTGCAGAGCAAGCTAGAAATAATTCTTCTTTCTCTTGTGGTTCAGGATTTACACCTACATCTCCACAATAATTAATTACTTGCCACAACAAGCGCAGAGGGTAAGGGTTCTCTGCGTGAGGGAGGCACAAAAATAAACCTATGAAAAAAATATTATTAAGTATGGCTGTGATTGTAGTCGTTGCGGGGGCTGTTGCGGGAGGCACCGTTGCTTTCTTTAATGACACCGAGACTTCAACTGGAAACGTCTTCACCGCTGGATCAATTGATATGACGGTTGATTCTTTTGGCGCAATCTACAATGGTAATGATGTGAACAATGCGAGTTGGAGTGCTAGAAATCTGACGGACGAAAAATTCTTCACCCTGCAAGATCTAAAACCGGCTGATATCTACAACAGAAGCATAAGTATTCATGTTAACAGCAATCCAGCTTGGCTTTGCATCGGTAAAAAAAATCTTAACGATCAAGAGAATGGCATCAACGACGCTGAAGATGACGCCGGAGATACAACACCTGTTGGAGAATTGAGCCATAATGTGCATGTGCTCGTTTGGAAAGAAATTATTCCGGACCTAGTACACCAGACGAATGAGCCGATTCTGATCGATTCTTTCTTTGATGTTTTTACAGATTTGCCACTCCGAGACTCAACAACGGGAAACGGTCCGACTGATCCAATTCAGACAGAGCTTCTGGCTATGAGTCTGTGTGGTGGAAATCATGTGATTGCTCCGGGTGGGCTTCATGGTGGCACAGTTTCTTGTGATGGTTCAAGCATGAGTGATAAAGCTCAAACTGATTCTCTCTTGGCTGATCTTGTCATATATGGCGAGCAGTATCGCAATAATCTAAACTTTAGATGTGCGGATTTAAATCTAAAAGAATAAAAACATTCAATTAATTTTGAAGCTTTTGACCCCTCACTTGCGTGCAAGTGAGGGGGGAGTAAGGCTTTAATTAGCCTTTAAAAGTGAAAATAAACACAGATCCCGTTAGAAGCCGCGGTCACCGTTTTTAGTGCAAAGTAAAAATATATGTCAACAACTGAAGAAAAAAATAATATTGAAATAAAGCAAGAAAGCGAACGACCGCGACCTGCTTCTAACGGGACAGAGAAATTACTCAAAATTCTCTACAGATTATTTTATGTAGCAATTATTTTGATCGTTGCGGTTTTGCTGATTTCCATTTTCCCAATTAAAGGCAATGTCCAAATAAAGATAGTGCAGTCCGGCTCAATGGAGCCGGACATTAAAACAGGAAGCGTGGTGATTATAAAACCCCTTTCGACAGATTCGACGAGCTCACTGCAGGCAGGCTCAGGGCAGGCAAGCTATAAGGTGGGAGATGTTGTAACTTTCGGCAAAGATACAAAAAAAGATATTCCGACTACCCATCGTATTATAAAGAGCCGAGTAGAAAATGGAGTAATGATATTTACCACTAAAGGAGACGCCAAC